>NZ_CP047225.1:600000-900000 GCF_012220205.1 Mycoplasmopsis gallinacea
AACCATATTCAGGGAGCGTAGCTAACACTGCTGCTATTGCTAGCGTAGTGCCTCATGGTGGTAAAATTATGGGACTTTCATTAAGCAGTGGGGGGCATTTAACTCACGGATATAAAATTAGCTTTAGTGGAATTTTCTACAACGCAGTTTCATATGATTTAGGCAAAGATGAAAAGCTTGATTATGATGCAATTGAAGCTTTTGCAATGCAAGAAAAACCCGATTTAATTATTTGTGGTTATTCAGCGTACTCACAAATTATTGACTTTAAACGTTTTAAAGAAATTGCAAACAAATGTGGTGCTAAATTATTAGCAGATATTGCGCATATTGCAGGTCTTATTGCTGGGGGCGTGCATCCTTCGCCAGTTGGATATGCCGATATTATCACAAGTACAACTCATAAAACTCTTCGTTCAGGTCGTGGTGGAATTATTATGACTAACGATGAAGAAATTGCTAAAAAAATGGATCGTTGAGTTTTCCCTGGTTATCAAGGTGGTCCATTATTCCATGCCATTGCTGGTAAAGCGGTTGGTTTATATGAAGTTATGCAACCAATGTTTAAAGAATATGCCCAAAATATAGTTAAAAACGCTAAAACATTATGTGAATTTTTCAAAAGCAAAGGAGCAAGAATTATTAGTGGTGGAACAGAAAATCACTTATTTTTAATGGATGTAAATCAAACTTACTCAATTACAGGTAAGGAAGCTGAAGCTCTTTTGGATAAAGTAAATATTACAATTAATAAAAATAGCATTCCTTTTGATACTCTTTCGCCTATGGTAACAAGTGGACTTAGATTTGGTACAGCTGCAATGACAAGTAGGGGATTTACTAAGTGAACTGAACTTGGTGAAATTATTCACCACTGCCTTTCAAATTATGCTAAATTAAGCTCTGATACCCCTGAAGCGAAAGCAGAACTTGCTGAAATTAAAAGCAAAGTTTTAGCTTTAACTAAGGAATTTCCAATCAAAAAATCTTATCTTTAATTAATGATCAAATTAAAACGCGAATCTTATGGTTCGCGTTTTAAAATAAAACAAGGAGACATCAGCCTCCCTGTTTTTTGTAAAATAGAAATTAATTTCTGACTTTTACAAATGTTGTGCTACCGCTTTTTTTGATTTCGAAATATTGATTTAATGGCTCTTTTTGTATATATTTTGATTGAAATTTTTGAGTTAAACCAAAGTTTGCCAAATTGATTTTTTGACGTGAAAGCTCTGTTCCGATTTCTGATAATAAAACATAACCGTTTGAGTCTTTTGGAGATTTGTCAAAAATACTTAACAATTTAACAAGTCATTTTGGTTTATCTTTAGTTTTAGAAATTTCTAAATCCGATTTAATTAACCCAACCTCTAAAGTATTACTAGGTCCTTTTGTAAAGACAAGGTTGTTAGAGAAAAGATTCACGAAGATTTTTTGAACTGATTTCCCGTATTGTGCGAATTGTTTTTTTAATTTAGTTGCTCCATACTGAGGAAATTCTTTAACAAGTTCTCCATAAAAAACACTAAAAGCAATTTTATTTTCGTTTTTGTGTAATTTACCCAAATTACCTAATACTTTTAGTGATGATTCTAAAAGAGAATCTACAGGAGAAGAAATGTTTTGACTAAGCGCTAGAGTATTTTTTGTTTGAATATTCTTAATTGATCTAATATAATAAGCACTTTTTTCTTGAACTAATTCAAAGTACTTTTTCAAATCTTCAGATTCAAAAAATAATTGAACTCTACCATTTGGCGCCCCGTAATTTTTTGGGGAAAAATCACGCATTTCAACCTTCAAGTTCTGGATCACTTGAGAGAAATCTGCAAAGCCATCCTTGTTTTTTCTTTGGTCAATAAGTTTATTAACCATTTTAATAAGTTCAGTGAATTCTTCGGAATTTTCTTTGGTTTGAATTGGATTAGAGAGCTTAGAAATGTTGACAAAATTATCAAAAATGTTCATATATCAAGGTTTTAAACGTTCATCACCTGAACCGATTATATGTTTACCATACCCTTTTAATGTTTGTGCTAAATAAGAAAAATCATTATCACTTGAAGCAATACAAAATCCATCAATGTGATTGTTATTTACTAGCTTCATCATATCAACAGTCAAGTTGATGTCTGTTGAATTTTTACCTGTGATTTTTGTAGTCACAAAAACAGGATGTATATTAGAATTTATAAATAAATCAATTTGATTTTCGGTTGGGTATTTTGAAAAGTAAGCTGCTGAATAAAGCAAGTCATATTCAATTTTTAATTCCTCGATTAATTTTTGAACATTATCTCTTTCATTAAAATTGTCGAAATCAATAAAAAGGGCAATTCTCTTTTTGTTAAGGGTCATTGCTTCCTTTCTATATAAAATAAAACAAAAAAATATAATTCAAAGTATCATCGGCTAAATATAACGAAAAAAATAGCCTCAAATACATTTTATGGTATTTAAAAGTTTTAGTATTTTTAGTGATACATAAAACTTGGAGATAAATTTATCTCCATTATTATTTTATCATATGGAAAGTCTGTCTGCTAAAAAATATAATTTGAAAATTTCAAAAGTTGTTTGAAAATATTCATTTTTACTTTTTTCATTTCTAAAAATCTATTCGATATTATATTGATAATTTGTAATTATAACTTCAACACCTTTTCTGTTTTTACCATTGCTATTAACATTTCTTTTGACATTTACAACTTCTATATTGTATTCCGAATATAAATCTCTAATTAATTCAGTGTCATGGTTTGTGAGCATCAAAAAACACCCTTTTTTATCAAGTTCTTTAAACATTTTTGATAATCTAATATGACTTTCTTTATCAAAACGGTATTTTGTGTATGCATGGAATGAATTTCCAGCAGTTTTGATATCAAAAGAAACGTTAAATAGACCTTTAGAATTTATTCTATATAAACCATTAAAACATCTTTTATTTAAAAAAATGAATAAAGCAGTCATTTCTTCGTCAAATTCTTATTGAGTTAACTTGTTATTAAACTGTCCTCTTTTTTGATAAAAGAACTTTTTTGTACATTCTACTTGATCTAAATTTTTTAAAATTTTCATTAATTCACTTGGTCGATTCTTTATAAGTTGAATGGGTTTATAAGAACTGTATTGATGTCGTTTACATATGCTTTTTTAGGTTGTAAATTAAGCAAAACCGCTCCAGTACCTAAAAAAAGGTTCATAATAATCTTTAATTTTTTGCAGAAGTCATTTTTTGATTTCTGGAATTAATTGCGTTTTACCACTCACTCATTTTACAAAAAGTTTTAAGTTATTACCCATTATAATAGTCCTTTATTTGCTTTATCAATTAGTTTATATCTTCATAATTTAAATTAAAAAACACATCATAAATTTTGTTTATTGTTATGATGTGTTTTTTATTATGTAATTGTTTAATTAGGGTTTTGTGTCAGGATCAGCTTTTCCTTGCTCTTTTCATTTATTTAAAAGAGCTTCTCACTCAGCTTCGTTTTCGCATTTTAAGTATTCTAATTGATCTGCATCGGTACTTGGATTAAACACTGGTGAAACACCTGTTGTTGTGTAATATTTAAATCAATCTTTAATTTTTGTTATATCATCTAAAACTTCATTTTGATTAATTGTAAAATCGTAAGCACGAATTTTACGCTTTGCAATGTCTACGCTAGCAGGATCTAGGTAATCTTCTTCTTTTAAAAATAAAGCAATAATTTTGTATGAAGAAGATTTGCTTAAATATGAATAAAGCTGTGCTTGTTTACGATACGAAATATCAACACCTTCTTTTTCTCAAAGTTCTAATTTTTTCTCACCTGCTGTTTTGATTTCTAAAATACATTTTTGTTTTGGAAGATAACCATCTGGAACCCCACCAATAACAGTGTCTACGTCTTTAAAAAAGTCATAATCAACTTTTTCAGCTTCGTAATTTACAATTTCTAATTTTGGGTATCTACTTCTTAAAAAGTCAAAGATTTTAGGTTCTAAAATAACCCCAGCATTTACATATTTTTTAGTAAGAACTGGTAATTTAATTCTTGAAATGTGACAAAAAGCAGAAAATTCAGATTTAAATGCACCTTTAATTAAAACATCACCAACTGTACTACCACCGATTTTTTTAAACTTACTTCATTTGTCATTTGAAAGCAATTTCTCGTGAAATTGTGGTTTTAAAATCACCACGTTGTTTTCGAAGTCAATGTCGTAATCTTGCTTGTTATAAAATTTTCTACTTGCCATTATTTTTTAAGGTAGTTTCTAATAACTGTATCAGCAATAGTTTCAACATTGTTGAAGTTTGGTTGTCAATTTCTATCAATTAAAGTATCCATTGGAACTATAAAGTCAAAGACTAAATTAATTAATTTATCAAATGACGTTTCGGTTGAGTTATCATCAACTCCAACTACAAATTTTTCTGCATCCATAAATTTTTCAATTCTAATTGAAACAATTTTTACTTTATCTTCTTTTTTAACTTTTTGTTTAATTTGATCTACACTTTTGACGAAGTAATCAAGCTCATTAGGGAATCTTAAATCATCAATTAAAAATAATGAATTTTCATTTTTAGCAGAATTTTCTTCTGAAATTTTAACAATTTTGTCAAAAACTTTAGCACATCAAAGGTTACTATCGATATTACGTCCAACTTCACCCATAGCAATTCATAATGGACGCACAATTTCTTTATCTTTTCCATCTCAATTAATTGCTTCTAAAATTGGTTTAGTAATTTGTTTAATAGGCTCTGCAAATGATAAAACTTGGATATTCCCGTTAAATTCATCATAGCATTTTTCTTTAATTTTATTGCTTAATAAGCCTTTACCACTACGTCTTTTACCATTAATTAATAAAATAATATGTTTATTTCCTTTGCTCATTTGACTCTCCTGATTTAATTTCTAAAATATAGTTTTAAATTAATTATATACATAAGTCAAATGAAAAAATTACACTTTTTAATAATTGTTAGCCAATTTATGAAAATATAAAAAAGGTTAATTACAAAAAATGTTTTCCAAGGAGCTTTTTTAGTGTGTTTAACCCTAAAAAATGTGGGAATAAAAAACTAAATAAAAACTTAGAAAAAAATATCAAATATATAAAAACATTTTCAATATTTTTCCACACTATTTAAGTTTTAAAAAACGCTCTGGAAAAAGAAATTTTTACCCCTTCTAAAATGCTGATATTTTAAGAAATTGCGATTTTTTACTTTAAAATATAAGTTATGAAAAAACCAATTTACTTCCATACAAATACCGAATTTTCATTTTTACAATCAACAATAAAAATGAATTCTCTTTTTGAAGAAGTTCTTAAAAATGAGATTGATCATATTGCTTTAACTGATGTAGAAAACCTTTATGGACTGCCTCAGGTTTGAGAATTTGCTAAGAAAAATGGTAAAAAAGCAATTATCGGAATTGAGCTTAATTTGGAAAGAGCCACCATTATTGTTATTGCTAAAAATTTTGCTGGATATCAAAAAATTAATAAGATTATTTTTGACCGTAGTAAGGGCGAAAATATCGAACTAGCAAGTTTAGAAGATCCGAATTTAATCATAATTGATCATGCTCAAAAAGGATTTTATGCTCAGAATTTAATGCCGCAAAAAATGCTTTCAAACTTTTATTGAAACGGAAAAAATCCTATTTTAAATAGCCAAACTCTTTATGTTCCAACTAAAAAAGTAATTACCCTTGATGATAATCAAATCTTGCATTATATGCGTAAAATTGGAAACCACGAAAATGATAATCACACTTACTTAGATTTTTATGATGCTCAAGATTTTCAAGATGTTTCTGATTCTGTTTATGCCCAAATGCTAGATGTATATGGTCAAATTAAAGCTTTTGAAATTTCTTCTGAAATTAAAATGGCAATTTATGATGAAAACCCACGAAAAGAGCTTGAAAAGTTAATTCACAATGACCGTTATGAAGCTTTATTAAAAAGATATTCTAAAGAAGAAGTTGATCAAAGAATTGCCTATGAAATTTCAGTTATTTCATCTTTAAAATTTGAAAATTATTTCTTAATTATCCAAGATGTTTTAAATTTTGCACGTCAGCAAAACATTTATGTAGGTCCTGGCCGTGGAAGTGCTTCTGGTTCGCTTATTTCTTACCTTTTAAAAATTACAAGCGTTAATCCGCTTGAATATGATCTTCTTTTTGAACGTTTTTTAAATGTGGATAGAATTTCGCTTCCTGATATTGATATTGATATTCAAGATGATCGCAGGGATGAACTGCTTGAATATATCAAAAACAAATACGGAAGTGATAAATGTGGTTTAATTACTACTTTTCAAACTTTAGCTTTAAAAGGTTCGCTTCGTGATGTTGGTCGTGTTATGAATGTGCCAATTCCCGAAATTGATTTACTTTCAAATTCAATTTCTAAGTTCGACACCTCACTTGAAGAAGCTTATTTAAAAAACAAAAAATACAAAATTTTAATTGATAAATTAGAACAAAGATTCCCTAATTTTCACTACATTGCTTCCAAAATTGAAGGGTTTCCACGTCAAAAAGCAATTCATGCCGCAGGTGTGATTATTTGCAATCAGCCTTTATATGATGTAGCACCTTATGAAGCAAGTGATAATACCTTAAATCAAGTGCAATTTAGCATGGATTATCTTGAACGTTATGGACTTATTAAAATTGACTTTTTAGGACTTAAAAACCTTTCGTTAATTGAGCAAATTGAGAAACTTATTCCTGAAAAAGAACACTTTGATAACTTAATTAATCAATCATATTCACTTTTTAATGACCAAAGAACTTTTTCAATGCTTAATAACCTCAAAACCTTAGGGATTTTCCAACTTGAATCTGAGGGTATGACTAATGCAATTAAAGATGTTGGGATTGATTCGTTTGAAGATATTTACGCTATTATTTCTCTTTTTAGACCAGGGCCAATGCAATATATTCAAGAGTATGCAAAAAACAAACAAGATCGAAGTTTAATTAACAAAATTCACCCACTTTATGATGAAATTGTGTTGCCAACTTATGGAATTATTGTCTACCAAGAGCAAATTATGCAAATTGCTCAAAAAGTAGCAGGAATGTCATTTGCACAAGCAGATTTATTGCGTAGAGCTATTAGTAAAAAAGATGAAACTAAGCTTCATAGCTACAAACAAATTTTCTTTGAAGGTGGGCTTAAAAACAATATTAATGAAGCTGATTTAGAAAATATTTACGCCAACATTGAAAAATTCGCTCAGTATGGATTTAACAAATCTCATGCTGTTGCTTATGCTTTTATTTCTTATAAATTATCCTACTATAAAGCAAGATTCCCAAAGCAATTTTATAAAGTACTTTTAACTAATGCTTCAAGCGATTTACAAAGCATCCGGAAGTATGTGAATGAAGCAAATTCACAAGGAATTAAGGTGTTTTCGCCTCTTATTAATTACTCAAGCAGAATTTGTGAAATTAATGAAAATGGTGTCTTTTTGCCACTGATTATGATTAAGGGAATTGGTGAAGTAGCTTGCAGAAAAATTATTCTTGAAATTGCACGTGGTGGTATTTACCAGAACTTTTTTGATGCTTATTTAAGAATGCGTCTTGTAGGCATTGGTGAAAGCAATATTGAAACTCTAATTAAAGCAAGTGCTTTTAGACAATTTAATAACAATGAGACACTTCTTAAAAACATGCCAATGCTCCAAAGCATTTATGAAATGCTTGAAAGCGAAATTAAGCTTAAAAAAGCAAGTGATAAATTTGCTGAATATAACTTATTTGTAGAGAGAAACAAAATTTTTGAGATTCAAATGACACATTATGAAGATGATCTTAATGAAATTATTAAATATGAATCTACACTACTTGGTTCACCTTATAATGCTTCAATTACAGGTAGATACGAAAAAGATGTTAAGCTTGCAAATTTAAAAGAAAACCAATATGAATTTTTATACGTTTATTTATCAAAAGTAACTAAAAATTCAAAAGATAATATGATTGCAACTATAAGTGATTCATCAAAAAGTGTAGTAGCTTATGGTTTTAGCGATAATGTAAAAGATTTAGTTAATTTTAATAAACCAAGGGTCATCGTGGTTGGAATAAGCAAAAGTTCAAAAGGATATTACATCATTAAATCATGAGAGGAACTAAAAGAAGATGAAAAATAAACTTAGTTTAGTTATTGATGGAAACTATTTAATGTTTCAATCTTTTTATGCAACCTATCGAGGTGATATCGATAAAATTATGCGTTCTAGCAAAGGGGTTCCTACTAATGCTTTATCATTATTTTTATTTCAGTTATTAAAGCTGCTTAATTATTTTGAACCAACTCATCTTTTTGTAGCTTTTGATTCATATTCAAAAACTAAAAGACATGAGCTATATGAAGAATACAAAAGCGGAAGAACTAAAGCGCCAAATGAACTTTGAGAACAATTTAAATTAATTAAAGACATTCTTAGCAAACTCAAAGTTAACTACTTAGAAAACCCGGGTGATGAAGCAGATGATTTAATTGCAACTTATTGCTCTAAAATTCAGGGAGAAAAGGTTATTTTCTCACGTGATAAAGACTTACTTCAACTCGTAAATAATAACACATCCGTAATTGAAAAAAGTGATTTAGATTACAATTTAATTGACGTGGATAATTTTGTAGATAATTACGGAATTACTCCAAATCAAATTCCGGATTATAAAGGCCTTAGAGGTGATTCAAGTGATAATTTAAAAGGTGTTAAAGGAATTGGTGATAAAACCGCAATTAAGCTTTTAAACGAGTTTACAACCCTTGAAAATCTTTATGATAACCTTGAATCTAAGTCAATTACCAATTCGGTTAGAAACAAGCTTATTTTAGATAAAGATAGCGCTTTTTTTTGCAAGCAATTAGCTATTTTAAATAAAGAAGTGGATGTGCTTAATTTAGACATAAATGCCTATGATATAAACCTTTTAGATCCTTTTGAAGCTCAAGAAATGCTTGACGATCTTGAACTTAGAAAAGTTAGTGAGTACCTTGAAGAATGATACGATTCATCGCAATTGTAGGTCAAATTTGTTCTGGAAAAACTACTTTTTTAAATGTAGCAAAAAAGCTTGGTTATAAAGTGTTTATCGCAGATCAATTTATTAATGATTTATATACTCATAGTCCAAATTTTCTTAGAATCATTCAGGAAAAATTTGGAGATTTTGTTATTGAAAATAATTCTGTTTTAAAAGAAAAAATTAAGCAGCTAATTAGTTTAGATCAAAGCGTGCTTACCTTTTTAGAAAGTGTAATTAATGATTTTATTAAGGAAGAATTTGAAAAAAATGATTATGATTTTGCAGAGCTTCCAATTTTAAAAAATGATGTTTATGATTTTACAAAATACGTTTCACAAATATGAAATATGGAAATTAACTTAGCAGAAAGAATTGCTTTTTGCAACAAACGAAATGTATCAACCCAAATAATGGAACAATTTGACAAACGCAACAATTTCAATTGAGAAACAATGGATTTTTTTGAAAATATTAAAGTGGTAAATATCCCATTAAATATGAGAAATAATTCCAAAAAAATTGAAATTTTTATAAAAAAATGGATTAAAACCATTTAAAATTAATATTACTTAATTATCAAAATAGGAGATTAAAATGAGCAATAATTCATTAAGGTACAAATACTTCAGATTATCAGTAAACGGAAGAATTGAAGCTTCTGATTTTCGTAATTTAAGAACACTTTACGCTCCTATTTTGAAAAATGAGTCTATTTTATTATATGAGTATCTTAACGACTATCTTGATGGTGCAGTTTCAAAAAATAGTGAAATTGATTTTGAAACTTTCATTATTTACTTAAATATGTCAAGAGAAAAAATTAATGAAGCCAGAAAAGAATTAGAAGCATATGGTCTTTTAAATACTTACTATGATGATCAAGCTTCATTAACTGTTTTTGTGCTCCAACCTCCACTTAATGGACATAGCATTGAAAAAAATGCTTTTGTTAAGAAATTTTTAATTGAAAGAATTGGAGAAACTAATTACAAACACTTAATTAACAAACTTAATAAACAAAATAATCTTAATTTAAATGAACTTCAAGATGTTTCTTCAAGCATTTTTGAAATTGTTGATATTAAAAAACTTGAAATTTCACATCCAAGTCCAAGACTTTTTGACTCAAAACCGGTTTATGAAAGTCCTTCAGTTTCGTATACCCTTACAACTGAGAAATTTATGACCCTTGGAGCTGCTAAAAACAACGATGGTGAAATTAAACGTTTTGTTAAAGAAGTTAATACACCAATGAAGCTTGAAATCGGTAATACTCACTACTCAAACGAATATGAAGCACTCTTAAAACTTTCATGTCAAGACTTTGCGCAGCAATTATTAAATCGTAATTTAACAAGTTCTGAAAATATCACTATTGATATTTGAAAATCACACTTTGGAGATGTGAAAATTGTTAATTTATTTATCTATTTTGCAATCAAATCACACCCAAATGCTAAACTTACTTGAACTAAATATGCTCGTGCATATTATGATGAAGTTAAATCAACTAAACTTTCAAGTTTCGAAGAGATTGAAAACTATCTTGATGGGAAATTTAAAACCACCAATTCACTTATTGAAGTTTATAAATCTAAAGAAATTATGAAAAATGTTTATTTAAAAGAAAACTAAAATACCTTATAATTTTTTTGAAGGTATTATTATGAATCAACAAGAATATGAAGTTTTTAAAAATAAACAGTTAATGATTCTTAAAAGAAGCAATGCCATTATTTCTCGCATTGCTTCTTTAAATATTACAGATGATGAGCTTTGAAATAGTTTTGCTGAATTTGCCAAAATTGCTGTTGAAAGCCAAATGGATAAAAGCAAACTCATTTCAATGCTTGAAGTAAAGCGTGATGAACAAGGAAAAATTACTTTTTATAATAAGTTTTTAGATAATCAGGTTGCTAAAAAATTTTTAATTGATAATAACTTAGAGCTTTCATTTGTTTCAGAAATTGACACTACCGATCTTTTTAGTGAAAAAAAACTTTCTGAAAGTGGTGATGAACTTGAAGCAAGCGTTGATTCCTGAGTTTCCAAGTTGGAAGCTCTTTTTTATACCTTTTACCTTATTACTTATATACATTGTATATAAGTACAATTTTTAATTATTTTAACTTTTTACAATGATTACAATGATAATAATGTATAATATAAATATGAGTAACTACATTCTGTATAAAAGAAAAAACCCTAAAGGGATTTACATTGCATTAGGAATATCAAAAGGATACGGTAAAGGGATTGGGAATTTAGTTGGATTAGGTTATTGAGAAGAAATTAAAGAAAAATATTCTCTACAAAACATCGATGATTTAAAACCAATTGCTAGATTGGTTCCTGTTGGAGAAGATAAAATTGAAGTTAAAACCAAATTTTTCCAATTGCTTAACCCAAAATCTGTCGAGACAAATGTAAAAAACGTTGGTATTGAATTGATTTATAAAGTAATTAAAGAACTAGATTTATTTAAAGGATTACCAAAAACTAAACACAAATCTTTAGAAGAAGTATTGGAATTTATTGTTGCAACAAGAATAATTCAACCAAGAAGTTATATTTGTCAATACAAAAACAAAAATGACTTTTTACATGAGATAGATATAAAAAAATCTTCAATTTATAACTATTTTAATACTTTTTTAGAATATAAAAATGCAATTTTAGTCAATATTTATAACAAAATGCAAGAATTGACAACTAGAAACACAAAATTAATGCATTTTGATAATACAACTGTTTATTTTCAAAGTTTTTCAAGAGATGGTTTGAGACAAAGAGGTTTTTCTAAAGACGGAAAGCATGATGAAGATCAAATTGTTGTGGCTATGGCAGTTGATAATAATGGTATTCCTTTTCACTATAAAGTTTTCGAAGGAAATACTGCAGATTCTAAAACTCTTGTGAAATTTTTAGTCGAAATGCAAAGAATTTACAAAACAAAAGACACAATAATAGTTGCTGATAAAGGTATTAGTCAAAATGCAAATTTAAGATATTTAGAACAAAAAGGATATAAATATATAGTTCAGAAACGTATTGATATTCTTGCAAAAGAAGATAAAGCATTTATAGTAAATGATCAAGGGTTTGTTCAAGAAAATGATTATTTTACTAAATCTAGATTCGTCCAATCTGTTTGAGCTAAAAACAAAAATAAAAAAAGATATAGCGATACCTTTAGAAAACAATTTGTCTATTTTAGCCCTTCAAAACAAACTTTAGACAAAATAAAAAGAGAAAATCTTATTAATAAATTGGAGAAAAAGTCAATTAATGGTGAATTGCCATTAAGCGCTTTGGTTCCTGAATATAAGAAAAAGTATATGGATGTAGATGGTAAAACAGTCGGAAGATTAAATATCGAAAAAATTAAAAAAGTCGCTAATGAAGATGGTTTTTATATGATTGAAACCAACATAACAAACATAGATTCAAAAGAAGCGAATGAAATATATAAGGGACAATGAAAAGTGGAAGAAGGTTTTAGAACCTTAAAATCAGCAATCGAAGTTAGACCGATGTACGTTTATAAAGACGAACATATTCAATCTCATGTATTTTTATGCTTTTTGTCTCTAATTGTTTTGAAATATTGCATTTATAAATTAAATAAATTTTATAAAGATAATGGAGAGATCCGAAAACTCACAATGAATATGTTTATAGATGCATTGAAACTTATAACAATCACAACAAAGACTGTGAATGGTAAAGTTGTAAGTGAAATCAAGAATAATTTAGACCCAGAACATAAGGAATTAAACAAAATATATAGTGATTTTCAATATGCGGTTGATGGTCTATCATTGTAATTTGAAAGTGCAAAAAAACGAATACGCCTTATTTGTAGGTGTATTCGTTTTTTTCTTCATTACAACTTGGAAACGCAGGACTCACTACTCAAACGAATATGAAGCACTCTTAAAACTTTCATGTGAAGACTTTGCGCAGCAATTATTAAATCGTAATTTAACAAGTTCTGAAAATATCACTATTGATATTTGAAAATCACACTTTGGAGATGTGAAAATTGTTAATTTATTTATCTATTTTGCAATCAAATCACACCCAAATGCTAAACTTACTTGAACTAAATATGCTCGTGCATATTATGATGAAGTTAAATCAACTAAACTTTCAAGTTTCGAAGAGATTGAAAACTATCTTGATGGGAAATTTAAAACCACCAATTCACTTATTGAAGTTTATAAATCTAAAGAAATTATGAAAAATGTTTATTTAAAAGAAAACTAAAATACCTTATAATTTTTTTGAAGGTATTATTATGAATCAACAAGAATATGAAGTTTTTAAAAATAAACAGTTAATGATTCTTAAAAGAAGCAATGCCATTATTTCTCGCATTGCTTCTTTAAATATTACAGATGATGAGCTTTGAAATAGTTTTGCTGAATTTGCCAAAATTGCTGTTGAAAGCCAAATGGATAAAAGCAAACTCATTTCAATGCTTGAAGTAAAGCGTGATGAACAAGGAAAAATTACTTTTTATAATAAGTTTTTAGATAATCAGGTTGCTAAAAAATTTTTAATTGATAATAACTTAGAGCTTTCATTTGTTTCAGAAATTGACACTACCGATCTTTTTAGTGAAAAAAAACTTTCTGAAAGTGGTGATGAACTTGAAGCAAGCGTTGATTTTTCTTTATATAGCTACCAAATTACTTTCAAACGTTTCTTACAAACAAATAAGAAAATTAGACATAGATTTAGACAAAAAGGACTTTATTTATATGGTAATTTTTATAGCAAAAGAGAGCAATATTTAAAAGAAATTGCTAATGATTTTGCTTATGCAAATTTCCAAACTTCCTACATTAACATCTCTGATTTATATAACTTTATTATTTCTGGATTTAAAAGTGATACTAAAAATAATTCATATAGTCCAGATTTTCTTATCAAAAAAATGTCTGAAGTTGAAGTTTTAGTCCTTGATGGTTTTGGAGCGCAAAAAATCAATTCTTGATTTTTAGAAAATGTTATTTTGAAAGTTTTAATTCAAAGAATGCGTCATCAAAATGAAAAAATTACTTTTATAGGTGGAACATCTAATTTAGAGCACCTTAAAAAATCAACTATTAAGCAGTATGAAAATGATTCAAGAAACAAAAACCACATTGAAGAAAATATGTCTATTTTCGTTCAATTAGTGCAAAAAATCACTAAAGATAGTTTTTGAATTGGATCTGACTTGGAGGATTAATGAAAATATTACTTGCTGGAACTCCATCTTTTTCGGTTCCGATTTTTGAAGAAGTTATTAAAAATTTTGAAGTTGTTGCAGTTGTTTCACAACCAGATAAACCTGCTAATCGTGGGTATAAATTAGAACCAACTCCAGTTAAATTATTAGCTGAAAAATACAACTTAAAAGTCTTTCAACCTAATAAAATTTCAGAAATTTATGATGAACTTGCAAAACTTGATTTTGATGTTTTTCTTAGCTGCGCTTTTGGTCAATTTGTGCCTGATAAAGTTTTAAAATTAGCTAAAAAAGCAGCCTTAAATGTGCATGGGTCACTATTACCTAAATATCGCGGAGCAGCTCCGATTCAATACTCACTTTTAAATGGTGATAAGCAAACCGGAATTACCATTATTTATATGGTAAACAAAATGGATGCTGGTGATATTCTTTTTAAAAAAGCAATTGATATTGAAGATACTGACACAAGTGATTCACTTTTTGAAAAACTTTCTATTTTAGGTACCGAAAATATTGTGAGCTGATTAAAAGATTTTGAAAAAGGTAATTTTACTGCTGAAGTTCAAGATGAAAGTCAGGTGGTTTTAAGTCCAAAACTTCTTAAAGAAGACGCACTTTTAGATCCAACATTAACTACTGAAGAAGCTTTCAATAAAATTCGAGCTTTTTCATCAAATCCAGGAGCTTATTTATTTGTCAACGGAAAACGTTTAAAGGTATATTATGCAAGTAAAAAGTTAATTAAAAATGCTCCGATTTTGGAATTTAGTGATGGAAAATTATATGCTCAAGATTACCAATTCGAATCGAAAAAAAGAGTCAAACTTTAAATGGTAGCAATACCACATTAAAATTTAACATTTTATGCATTTATCATTTAAAATGTTTATAATATAGATAACAAATTAGAATAATATTTTGTATAGAAAGTTATTAAGTTTGTTTAAAAATATTTAAAAATAAGAAAGGCTTAAATATGAAAAAAATCGCTATTAACGGTTTCGGAAGAATCGGTAGATTAGTATTCCGTCGTCTTTTAGAAACAAAAAACTCAGATTTAGAAGTTGTTGCAGTTAACGACTTAACAGACGCTAAAACATTAGCACACTTATTAAAATACGATACAGCTTTTGGACCTTTAGCTGCTGAAGTTTCTGCTACAGAAAACTCAATCGTTGTTGATGGAAAAGAAATTAAAGTATTTGCAGAAAGAGACCCAAAAAACTTACCATGAGGTCAATTAGACATCGATCTTGTTATTGAATCAACAGGTTTCTTTGTTAAAAAAGATCTTGCTTCATTACACTTAGAAGCAGGTGCTAAAAAAGTTGTTGTTTCAGCTCCAGCTGGAAGCGATGTTAAAACAATCGTTTACAACGTAAACCACGAAACATTAAACGCAGATGACAAAGTTATTTCAGGCGCTTCATGTACAACAAACTGTTTAGCTCCAGTTGTTAAAGTATTAGTTGACAACTTCGGACTTGAATCAGGATTTATGACAACAATCCACTCATACACAGGAGACCAAAGATTACAAGATGCTCCTCACCGTGATTTAAGAAGAGCTAGAGCAGCTGCACAAAACATGGTTCCTACATCAACAGGTGCTGCTAAAGCTATCGGATTAGTTATTCCTGAAGCAGCAGGTGTTTTAGATGGTTCAGCAGTTCGTGTTCCTACAATTACAGGATCAATCGTTGACTTAACAGTTACATTATCAAAACAACCTACAGTTGAAGAACTTAACGCTGCATTTGCTAAAGCAGCTAACGAAACAATGAAATATGAAACAGCTCCAATCGTTTCATCAGACATCATTGGTTCATCATACGGATCAATTTTTGACCCAGCTTTAACTTCTGTATTAAAATCAGAAAACGGAAAAAACTTATACAAATTATTCTCATGATACGACAACGAAATGTCATACGTTTCACAACTTGTTAGAACAGTATCATACTTTGCAAAATTAAAATAATAATCCAAATTACGCTACATCAAGGAAACTTGATGTAGTTTTTCTGTACCTTTTATTTGCAAATATTAGGACTAAAAGGGACAAAGAAAAACTGACACTATTTTTGTATCAGTTTTTCTAATTAAGCTTTTAAAATGCATTAAAAATAGGTTTATTTAGTTTAAATAGCACTATCAAGGAATTTTTCAAGAGAATCAAAACCTACTTGCTCATGAGTGTTTTCGTTAACTTGTTTGTAGATGATTTTATTATCTTTATCAAGCACAAAAATTGAACGAGCACATAATTGGTATTCATTTATTAATACCCCTAAAAACTCAGCTAATTTTCGAGTTTTATAATCTGAATAAAGCTTCATTTTCTCAATTGGGTGATTGTTGTTATAAACATCAATTGCACTTGGAAGATCCATTGATACACCAATAAAACGAACGTTTTGTCTTTCAAGAGACATTGAAGCAAGTCTAATGATTTGTAAATCACAAACTCTTGTATCTACTGATGGATAAGTGGCAAGTACTGTAAGTCCATCAAAACTATCTAACTTTACATTTTCAAAAGTTCCACTTTGAACTAATTCTAAATTAACTTGATCATTAATTTGAGCACCATCTGGAAGATGGTATAACTGATCTTTAAAATATACTTTTCTCATTATAATACACTTTCTTTAAATACTTTATATACAGTTGAAAAACTTAATTTAAAGACAAATAAAAGGTAAAAGTTCATTTTTGACATTAATGATTTTACATTTAAGTCTTTGTTATTATTTAACTTTTGAGAATAATCATTAATTTTATTGCTTAATTTTTTAAGGTAAATTAAAGCATTTTCATCTTTTTTATTATTAAGTTCTTTATCATCAATTTTACTTACAAATTCTTGGAAGTAATTAATAATTAAATTTACTGCGATATTTACGCGGTTAATTATTAAAAGTTCTCTGTAGTTCGAATATTTAGGGTCATTGACAACACTAGAATCAATTAAACGATCAACAATACCTAAAATAGTTTTTTGTGAAGCATATGATTTAGCTAAATCTTTAAGAGATGGCATTTCTTTAATAAATTCTTTAATTGTAACTTGAGATATATCAATTGAAATATTTGAAGTAATATAGTTTAATGGTCTATTTTCTTCTAATTCTGAAATTATTGTATTTTTAATATTATTATTCATAATTACTTTTCTCCTCTTTCAATGTGAATTACTGTAAGCGTACCATTTACTTTAAAACCAAGTTTTTGATAAACTTCACCAGCAATTGGGTTTTCATAAAATAGTACTGGTATTTTGCCTCTTTGTTTAATAATATAGTCACAAAGTTTTACCAAACATTTGGTAGCTAACTTTTGATTTCTATATTCTGATAAGGTAAATACTCCACCTATCATTACAGTCTTATCTGTGTAGGCACTAATTGAAGCATGTGAAGCTATTTTATTATCTTTCTCAATAACAAATCCTCAGTAAGCATCTTTATCAAAAGCTCCTTCTAAGAAGTTTTTATCTAAGTTTTGACTTGCAAAACCTTCAAATTCTTTAATCTGTTTTCTGGATTCAATAATTGAAGGTATATCCTCTTTGGCGAAAATTCTTGCTGGATTATCCTCTAAACTAATCTTGTCATAGAAATAATCTACATCTAATGAAGCAATGTTTTCTTGAAAAAGTTTTGTTCCTCTTTTGAATTTGTGAATGATGTTTGTGAAAAACTGAACATCACTAGAAGCTGTTATTATGTTCTTTATCTGGTATTTTTCTAAAATTTGAAAAAATGACTCTGGATCAATGTTGTTATTTTTGTGAAAAATAACTAAATTGTTATGGTAAACATAAAAAACGTTTTCGAATTTATTACCATTTTTAGTTACATATGTTGCGAAGCCTTCTTCATTTAAACCAAAAGTCTGAATATCAAAGATAATGAACATGTTTTTTACTGGATCATTCTGATATAAGTAATCTAATAAGGGCTGTTTTTCTTCATTATTTAATGTTTTTAATTCGTTAAACATAAATTAATTATAAATTAATTTATGGTAAATTTTATTCTTAAAGATAATAAAAATCATAAATATGACAAGTTTTAATATTAATTTTAAAAAGTAAAAAGTTAAAATAATTCCTTTTAAATTAGTCAAATTATAACTTTTTAATATTTTTGAACTTTTAAAGGTTTTAATAGTTTTAAAGAAACTGTTTTAATGATTATTTATTTCGTTAGAATAATTAATCTTGAAAAAGATTCTCATTTGTATGAACTAAGTATGGTGAAAAAAGATATAAGAAAACACTGGAACGTCCAGTGTTTAAAAAAATTATCCTAAAATATTTATCAATTATATTTTTTATTTAACGAAGGTTTTCATAATGAAAATTTTACTAATATTAATATTTACTAAAGAGAATTAGAATTCACCTTTAGGTTACTTGATTAATCCCCAATTAATAAACAAACTAACTTCCCCAAACTAGTTTATTTATCATTTACTTTTTTAAAGAAAAGTTTTTTTCTATTTACAAGTAACATAATAATTATAAATAGAACAAAATTTTTTTCAATTTTGCAAATATTTGAAAAAACGTTCTATTTATCTATATTATAGATATAAAAGTTTTCACTCCTTTAAAAATAAATTGAATAAAAATATTTTTTATGTTAATATGCTACATTTTGACTTTTTTTACATCTATGTAGTAGAATAATTAGGAAAAATAGAGATAAAAAAACATAAAAATTTTATTTTTCAAAATAAAAAAATATTTAATTAAAAATATTTTATGGAAATATTACATTTTATTTTAAAAGCATTTGCAGAATATTTTATACAAAATGCAAAAATGACTATATCAATAATACTTTTAATGCTATAATATAGATACAAAAGTCAAATATATTTGATTTTTGAGCTATGTAAAGACGATAATATTAAAATCCTCGATTTGTAAAAATGTTTCCATACAGAAAAATCCATTTTTTGTATGATGGCTTAAAAAACAGATGATTTTAAACAAAAGAAATAAATTGAAGGTGTTAATCAAATGAATCAAATTAGAACATTTTTTAAAGTTCATTTCCCTGATTCAAAAACGAAGTGATGACAATATTTTAAATTTGCAATGCCAGTCGTTTTATCAGGGTTATGTTTTTCATTAAATAACTTCGTAGATAACTTTATGGTTCTTACCGTTAATGGTGGTGCACAAGCTCTTAGTTATGGAAACTTTTATACCTCGATCATTTTGGCTATCTACACCGGAATTGGTTTCATAGGTTCAGCGCTTATAGGTCAATATTTGGGGGCTAATGAAATTGAAAAAGCAAGGCAAGTAATTAGGTTAAGAATCATACTTAGCATAATTGTTGTTGCAGTGTTTGTTATCTTTGCATTTGCAGCACCAACACAGATGATTGAATTAGTTGCTGGTAAGAAAAATCCACTATCTGCAAAAAGCTATGAAGAAAATGTAAGGCTTGCAAAAGATTATCTTAAATACATTACTATTGCTTGAATTCTTCTTGCTTGAACATTCACCTCTGGTAACTTGTTACGTGAGATTGGACTTGGTAAACAATCACTATATTCTACTATAACAACATTACTTACAAATATTGTTTTTAATTCTATCTTTATGTATGGATTAAATATGGGTGTTGTAGGAGCTGCTTTAGCTAGTGTTATTGCAAGAGTATCGGCGGTAATTGGAAACTTCCTTTATTTATGATTTAACCGTAGAGAATTGAATGTATTTCCTTGACAATTGTTTCATGTCTCATCAGTTATTTTTATGCAATTTATGAAGCGTTTTCCATCAATCTTACTCTCATCAAGCGCAGTGGCATTTAACACAGTTAGACAAGCATTTTACAATAATGCAGATACATCAAATATTCAAGATATAATGAATGTTTCTGTTCTTGCAATTACAGCAACTTTCACTGGTGTATTCACAGCAAGTTTCAGTTCATTTAGTGCTAATGTTGCAAAATATGTAGGGTACCATTTAGGACGTAGTGAATTTGATGTTGCTATCGATAATGGTAACCATTTAAAAGGGTTTCATTTTGTTTTACAATTTGGTTTAGCTCTATTTTTTGGTGCCTTTTTATTTGTTTTACCTTATGTAAGCATTTTTAATAAATCAGCAATTGACAACTGAAAATTATCCCATCCAGGTGCTAGTGAAGCTATTATTAACGAAGTTAAAGTTGCTTATAATAATTATTTAATAGGAACACTTATAATCATGCTTTCATTTAGTCCAATTTGAGCTTGATTTGTCACAAGTGGAAGATTAATTTCAGCTGGAGGAAGAAATAACCTTTTATCATTTGTTGAATTTATTACAAGTTTTTTACAACTTGTTTGACTAGGTCTTTTAGCATTTGTTATTGTCGGAAAAGGACCTGGAAAATGAGAACTTAATGTGGTTTACTTTTACTTAGTTTTCTTCTTATCAGACCTTGTGAAATTAGCTGTTTTCGAGACTGTATATTACAAAATTGAGTGAGCAAAAAACTTAACTCATGAAAAACACACTATAAGCTTTTTTAAGAGAAAAAAAGAGAAAAAATAAGAATTTATAAATAAAAATTACCGTCAAATATTGACAGTAATTTTTATTTATTTTTTGTTAAATTCTTTTGGATTAACTATTCAGAAAGGAATGCCAATTGAAGGATCTCAAGCATTAAGTTTCATTACGTTTGAAGCAGCTGAATTAATATTTGGAATTGATAGAATATCTTGATTTGGATTTGGAATTCCAAAGTAATTAAATTCTTGAGTTTTACCATTGCTATAAATGCTTGAATATCCAAATCAAGAAGTTAGTGAGAATCAACCAACAGCTGAGTTAATTGTTGAAATGTATGTTCCATTTCCATCAATAACTCCGGTTCCGCTTTGACCACCACGAACAAAAACAGGGGTAAAGTTTTTGGTTCGATCATTTTTTAATCCGAAAATTTCACGGTTATCATGAATTGTGTTTCGATTAACAATATAACCACTTAATTTTTTATCTGGATAACCTGCAAATAATCTTCCTGTGTAATATTCTGGATAAGTTTCTCAATTAGACATTTCTTTGATTTTTTGAGATGAATATCAAAGATTATCTTTGTTGTAATTATTGAAATTTAAATTTGGTAAGCTAAGCAATTTCTTATATCAAAGCGCAGTTTGGAAGCGGCCTTTTTCAATTAGCTTATCAATAATTTGATTTATGTCCACTAAATAGAAAGTAATATCCACGTATTTATTGTTATCGCTTTTATCTTCACTAATTTGATTTCTACCTGTTCAAAATGGGAATATTTTGACAGGCACTGAATAAAGTTGATCTTTTGGATCATATCCATTATCAACGCTATTTTTATATTTGTTAGTTGCAATTCCTAGATCAACTTGAGGTATTCGAGTATTTTGTGTAGGATCTTGCACAGTTGAATCGTTATTAATAACGTGGTTATTGGTGATTGCAAACATTTTACCATCACTGGTATCTGAGTTAGCTTTACCTACAAAAAGTCCAGTTCCTTGAGCACCTGTTAAATAAATTAAGGAAGCTCGATTATAAAGATCTTTAACTCTAGAATCTTCATAGTGATAGTGCATATATTCAATATCTAATTTATACCCTTCGTGGAATTTGTAAGGTAAATTTTGGTTTGGATCATACTCAAACATTGCACCTTTGTTGTAATCTTTATTGTAAATAATTAAAGGCACATTTTCGTTAGTGAAGCTCATATTTTTATAATCAAATCAATTGGTTTTATCTTCTTTAAAAACTTCTTGGTTAATATTATTTAAATAATCAATTGTAACTGTAGCTCCGTAAGATAAATTAAAGTAAACTGCTTTAGAATTATCAAAAGGAGCATTTGAGTTAGCTTGCAAGGTTTCTAAAACATTATTTCCGACTATTTTGTAGTCATTATTGCCTATAATTTCGTACCTAAAGTCGATTCCTTCATCAGTTAAATTAAAGGTTAATTTGTAATTAATTACTTTGTTATTAACTGTTTCAGTTGTTCCATTTATTTGGGTAATTTTTTTGCTTTTAAGCTCGTTTCAATCTAAAGAAACATTAATTCCTTTATCATTTTTAAATACCCTGCTAAATGCATTACTATCTAAATAAGCGATGTTTGTATTAAAATGGAAGTTAATTTTAGCTTTTTCTTGGTTTTGTCTTTCTAAAAGCTTTTGATAATATTGCTTTTTAAAAGTTCAAGTAACGATATTATTTTGTTTATCTAAGTTAAAAAATACATCTTTATAATTAAGTTCAATTCTTCTTCTCCGCAAGGTTTTATTATTGGTTAAAAATACCTTTTTCATTCCGTATTGTGCACTTATTTGGTTTAAAATCTCTGCATAATTTGGGTTAGAATTTGTATTTGTAGCATCTCTAAAATTGCTTATTTCAAATCAAGCATCAGTTTTAATTGTGTCATTTTTATTTGTAAATGAACTCGGAGAGTAAGCAAGTTGCACAAGTACTGAATTAGGAAGTGAGTTTACTTTAATTGGATTAACAAATTTAAAGCTTCCAGTATTACCAAAAATTTCGACAAGATTTTTAGAATTGTAGCTTAAATTTTGCACACTTACAAAGTTTTGATCAAGCGAGCTATTTTTAACTTTATTAATAAATTCATCTCTTATCAGGTTGCTTTTTAATGTTTCGTTAATGCTTAAATTATCGAAGGTTATGGTATTGATAATTGCTTCTCTGTAAACATAAAGAGCATAATCATTGACAAGATTTTTTAAGTAAATTCGATTAGGAGTAGCGTATCTAATTTTTGGATTTGCTTTATTAATAAATCCTAATTTAAAGCTTAAAGTTCCTTTTTCACTAGCTGAATAATTGCTTTGTACATCAAAATAATAAATAAAGTAATCATTTTTAAGATCAGTTTCAATATCTACGCTAGTTTCGTTATCATTTGGATTTGAAATTGAAGGATGCACGATTATATTGTTTGGATCTACGTTGTTAATTGAACTTGGAGATTTAAATTTAAGTAGATAATTAAGCTTATCAAATGCTTTTTGATCAGTAATTAACTTTGGATCAATTAACCTTTTGCTATCTCTAGTTAGGTTGTATTCAAAATCCGTGCTATTAATTTGGTTGATTTTACTTATTATCTCACTAGAAGGAGTTTCATAATCTTGACCTAAAAAGTCGCTTTGATCAAATCATTCTTTGTGCGTTGGATTAAAATCATCTCTATTTAATAATCTTGAACCTTCAAGAGTATAAACTACTGTTTTATGACATTTTTGGAACACTCCGTTTTTGTATAGTCCAAATTGTAAGTAACTTTTACCAAGCAAGTTATCATATTCTCTAGTTTTACTATCTCTTTCATTTTCAGGAACTAGGTGAATTGCAAATTCACCAAAACTTGGTAGTGTATAAACTGATTCAAAGATATTTCAAGCTTCTGAAGCAAGATAATCAGAATGAGTTTTTTCTGATTTAACTTCTGTGAGTTTAAATAGCTCACTAATTCTATTATTTTCAATAATGTTATATAAAAGAAGCTCGTTTGCACTAGTTGGAATTTGATTTGAATCTCAGTGGAACGGGAACATAATTTCTTGATTATCTTTTTTTAGTTTTAAAATAAATCTAAGTGAAGTTGTTCCTTTTAAAGGATCATTAATATCTGTAAAGATGTAAAATTTATTACCATCTTTTTCAGGAACTAAGTCATAAAACCCTTCAAAAGTTCATCCATCAAAATTAAAATCAAAATTGCGAAGAATTATCTCTTTAAATAACTTGTGTTTTTTAGGATCATTTGCCTGAATTTTATCAAAATCAATTCCTTGGTATTCAGAATTATTACTTGCAATATCCTCAGCTTGAGCTTTGAAATAATCTAGTAACCTACTTGAAGAAGGATCATTAAAAATAGGTTGATTTTGGTAATAAGCAGATGGTTTGTAAGTTATGTTGTAAGCTGCTTTTCCAAAGTAAGTGCTAATGTTTTCTTTGTTTTGCCAATCTCTTTGGTTGCTTTGTTTTGTTGGTGAAAGATTTTTTAAAACCTTAATTTCTTGGTTATTAAATTTAATTTTCACATTAGCTTTAAGCTTAATTACATATGTAGGCATTTCTTGAATTGCTCTAACATCATTTTGGTTTATTGGAACTGATTTATTAACTTGTGTAATTTCATTAGTAAGGGAATTTAGGTCTAATTCATAATCAAAAAATCCACTAATTTTATCTAATTTAGGGGCAAAAATTAAATTTCTAATTTTTTCATTTTCTAGCATTTTAGCGTTAGGCAAGCTTTTTAAAAGTGAATAATTAATATCAAAAAGTTGATCTAAATTTGAGTAATTAATTTTATTTACCACTGACTTAATATCATTTTTAGAAATAAACACTCTTTGGTAATCAAAACTTATATTTCCTTTAGCCACTCTCATTGTAACTTTAGCTTGGTTAAGATTATCTTTATCAACTAAAACGTCTTTGACTTCTAAAGTAATTCCATTAGGTGCATTTAAATCTAAATAGTATTTAGCATTTTCTTTATTTAGACTCATTGCATATACTCTAATATTTGGATTATTTGCTAAATCAGCTTTAAAATTTGGCACAAAAGAAGTATCTAACTGATTTTTAATTGCTTCTTGCTCGCTTGTTAATTCTTTAGGAGCAAATCCGGTGATAATTCCTCTTTTAAGCTCTGAAGCAACTAACTGACTTTTATAACTGTGTTTTGCGACTCTGTATTCAAAGTGAATGCTTCTTTCGATATTATCAAAAGATGTAATTTTTAAATCTGTAATTACTGAATTATTAGGTAAAGGAGCAAAATGAATTTGACTTGCAATTGCGCTATCAGCACTTATGTTTGCTTTATTTGAATATTCATAAGTTGGATTTAGAGCATTTACCTCATTTTTATCACTCATTTTAATTTCATCAGGAGTTAATCCGTTTTTAAAATTGTAAATTATGAATTCTTTAGTATCACTTACAATGTTGCTATTTGTAAATGAAGCTTTAGTTGATCTAAGGTTGTAATGAATTTTAGCTCATCCAAGTACATCATTAACCTGAATTACATTTACATTAATTAAAGCTACTTGAGAGTTATTTGATACTATAAAATAGTTATTTTGCTCACTTTCAGAAGCAAAAACAGTATCTTTGTTTTGATAATCAATTGTTAAATCAAGACTGTCAATCCTTGCTTTTTCTTCTTTATTATCGCTTTCGGTATTAACTAAAAAACCTGATAAAACAAACGTATTTGAATTACTTTCTACATCAGTGAGGTTATCTTTAGTTGAAACTAATTGATAAACAATTTCAACAGTTCCGTTTTCATCATTTGCATTTTGGGCTCTTAAAATTTTTATATTTGCAAATTCATTTGCATCAATATGTCCTAAAAGATCTTCTTTAATAATCATTGAAGCTTTAGTGTTTTCTTTTGATTTGTTTTGATTTTGAACAACAAATGTTTTAGCTACATTTAAATTGGCAATTAAAGAATTTAACCGAGCTTTTTCAATTTCTTTTCTTTGTGATAATGTTTGGAAACTTAAAGAAGCATTTCTAAAGTTTTGCTCAACAATGTCTGGATATTTTGATGATCTAAGCTTATATTTAAAACTTAAAATTCCGTTTTGATCATCAATATTAGTTGCTTGAACACCAGCTAACTTTACTCCGAAATCTTGATTAAGCGAAACTAACGTTAAATTAGCTTCTGAAGGTAAAATATTACTTGAATCTGTGTATAAAAAACCTAAATTATTAATCTGATTAATTCTTTGTAATTCAGTTTTAAAGCCACTAATTGTGTTAAATAAGCTATCAGAAATACTTTCATTAATTCTAATTGAAATGTTATTGTAATTTAGTGATTTTAAGATGTAAGAAACTTTAATTTTTCCTAGCACATCATTAAAGTCATAAATATGGATGCTATTAGGAATAACTTGAACTTTTAGATCTAGTAGATTTAAATTATCACTTGTTTTGAATGAAATTTTATTAGGGTTTATGTTTTGTGAAATTGGAATAATATTTCCTTTATTTGCATAATCTAAAACAAGTTTATTTTTAATTGCTTCAAGTCTTTGAGTTTCTCTTACTTCAATTGAGCTTAAATTATTAAACTGAATGATTTTAAAGTTTGATGAATGAATTTGTGTTAAATTAGCTTCAGTTGAATAAAGATAAACTTTAACTGCGACTAATCCGTTATTATCATCAATTTGTTCAATGTTTTCAACTTTAACATTATATTTAAGCGAGCTTGAGTTAATTGGCTCGAAATCACTATTTGTAATTTCAGAGGGAAGTTTATTAAGTGAAGAGTTTTTTATATTTAAAAGTTGATCGTTTGAAAGTGAATTTAAGAGATTATTCAATCTTTCTTGCTCAGTTAAAAAACCTTCAATTACGTAAGTTAAATTAACAATATTTTGATTAGTTAAATTGTTTTTAACACTGTAAGATAGGGTTAAATGTCCATTAACATCATCTTTATTTACAATATTTTTACTTTCAGGGATAATGCTTCAATTATTGCTTGCACTTGTAATTGATCAAGTTAAATTATTAACATCATTTACCAAACTTGCCTTATTAGCAAGTAAGGTACTTGAAGCAGAAATGGCGACATGAAATTCATTATTTAAAGCTTCTTTTTCATTGGTTAAAAAGTTGCTTAAAGTAAGTGTGTTTGAATTTTCAGAAATAACTTCTAAGTTTTTATTTGTAATAGTATCTAAGTTATTTTGAGTCGATTTGATTTTGTAACTTAATTCAAGTGTTCCGTTTTCATCATTTGCTTTAATTATTTTTAAATTTCAAATCACAGCAAGTTGATTTTGTAAAAATGACTCATTAATAATTAAATCATTTAAGGCAATACTGCTAGCTTTAGTTTGGTTTTTATTAACACTTTCTTTAGTTTTAATTAAAGAAACATTCCTTGTTAAATTAATAATAAGCTCATTTATTCTTTCTTGTTCAGTTTTAAAGTGATTTTCATTATTTCCAACTATTATTGTTTTAATTTCTGAATGAATATCACTATATTTAGGATCTGTAGAAACTAAAATATATTCAAGCTTAATTAAGCCTAAATAATTATCGTATCCTAAAATGTTTTGAACTTGAATCATTGCGCTAGAATCATTTAAATTAAGAGTTAGATAATTTTGATAATTATCTATGTCAATTTGACTTGGTATTATTTTGCTATTAATAATGCTTGCATTTACAACTAAATTATTTAAGCGACTTTTTTCATTTTCTTTATCTTGATCAGATACAAAGTTAGCACTATCAAAACCACTAATTGTAGCTATTTTATTTTCAACTAATAACTCATTTGCAAATCCGGGGTCATTTACAGTGAGTGAATAAGTGATGATTAAAGTGTTGTTTTGAAAATCTTTGTTTTGAATTGCGATATCTTTAACAACTAATTGAGGTTCATTTGTTTGATACACAATTGCGCTAGTGCTAGCTTGATCTAGTTCAGTAGTTTCTTTGTTGATGTAATCAAAATTAACAGTAGCATTTGCAATTTTTAAGCGCAAGTTCTCTACATAATTTGGGTTTAAAAATCCATTAATTTCAGCAGTGAGCTTCTTAGAAATTTCCTTGCCAATTGCAACTTGGTAGCTAAGAGTGATAAAGTCATCGGCAATATCACTAATTCCTAAATAAGCTAATTTAGCTCCAAGGGTGTTATTAGAAATTGTTGCCATTACTTTTTCTACAAGTGCTTGGCTTGTTAAAGTATTTTCTTTATTAGGGTAATCAAAAGAAATGCTTAAATTTTCAAATGGATTATTTTCTGATTTATTTTCAGGAGCTTGTTTTTTTCGAAGACCAAAAAATAAACCAGTTGTTAATCCAATTACACCAGCAGCTCCAGTTGCTGCAGATACAATTAAAATCTTTTTATTTTTGTTCATCGTTACCTTCATTAAATATTAATAATTAATTGATAATTTAGTAAAAAACACGACTTAATTTAAACCATATTATTAATTTTTAAAGATTTGCCATTGAAACATCTTCTCTTTGTTTTGAGCTTGCTCTATATAAAGGAGCTGTTACAAGTCCCATTGTTGAAGCAACAATAGAAGAAGGAATCATAAAGATTTCTGTGTTGAAGTTGTTAACTTTTCCGTTGTAAAGTCTTCTAGCAGCAGCAAGTTCTCTTTCAATGTATGTTGTTTGATCCATTAATTCTTTGTATAACTTATCAGCTTTAAGTTCTGGGTAGTTTTCATAAACAGCCATTAAACGCCCAAAAATAGAATCATTCATTTTTTGGATTTCTTCAGCATGTGCTACACCATTACCTGCATTAACTAAATTACGGTATTTAGCAACATCTTCAAAAACTGAAGCTTCGTGCACTTTGTAGCTTCTTACTTGGTCAACAAGTTTTGTTAATGTATCAGCTCTTTTTGCAAGTTGCACATCAATTCCTGAAGAGGCTTCGTTAATTGCATTTTGCATTTTAAAGAAGCTGTTTCTTTTTACAAGGTGAAAAATAAGGGGGAAAATAAGTAAAAATGATAAATATCAAATAACTTTTACTGCTGTACCATATTTTGGGCCTTTTGCTCTATTATCAGCAGCTGGGTTAAATTCTGTTTCTTGAGGTTCTGGATTTCTTTGATCGAATAAATTTGCCATTATAAATACTCCTTTGCCATATATAACATATATTATACTTTTTATATTTTGGTTTTACCTAAAATAGTTTGTTTTATTCATTATTGAAATTAGCGAATAAATGCTGTAGCAGTTGTACAACATTGACTTAATTGATATTTCTAAAAGCTTCTCATTTTTTAAAGATCAAGTAGGTCTAATGGCGCCAAAGTAAGGAATTTTCATTTCAAAATTAATTGCGAATCTTTGATGATTTTCAAAGATAGCAAATGGGTTTTTAAAAGTGTGAAACACTCCATTTTTAATTAAGAAAATAATTGCTTCAATAGCTTTATCATCAAATAATGATGAAGCTTTTTCTTTATCGTTACTATAAATGCTAAAAAGTTTATTAAGCGAAAGATCTTGTAATTCAAGCTTATTTTTATGAGCAAAAAGCTTTTTGCTAAAAAATTCAATGTAGAATTTTTCATCAAGAAACTTATGATTTTGCTTAGTAATAATTTCTAAATGAGCACCTTCTATAGTATCTTTAGTTTTGTTATGTGAATCATGTTTAACCCAAGTATTGTGTCAAATATAAACAGGATATCCATTAATTTCTAAAGCCATTTTAGCTTCATTTTGTGCTAAATAATACTTGTTAAAATTTTCAGATTTGTAAAAGTTAATTCTTCTTCTGAGTTCTTTGTTATTCGGATCTTCTTCGTTATTTTGATATAACTGATCTGCTTTTTCATTTTTAGCAAGTAACTTTAAATTTGGAACTAAAAATTCAAAAAGTTTATTGTATAAATTCTCTGGAGTTGAATTATCAATGATAAATTTTATGTACTTAGTCCTAGCTTTTAAATACCTTTTTATTTGATGATATAGCATTAGAAGGTTCATTACAATTCCTATAACGATTAGAACTCTCGTAATAATAAATAAATCTGTATTAGTAAATGAAGATCAAAAAAAGACAATTAAAAATCCAGTAACAATTACAAAAAATAAAATATATAAGATAAATTGCATAAGCGCTTTATTATACAAGCTTCTTTGTTCTTTATTTGCCTTATTTCTAGTGATAAAAGTGAGCAAATCATCTTTTAATACGTTCTTTGTCCTTATAACAAATTGATCATAAGTTAAATCATTTTGATGCATTTTTCCTCCTTTTAAAATTTAAAAAACTTAAGCATTTTTAAATATAAATTTAGAATTTTTTCTTTTTTAGCTGTATAAGGTAAATTTTTTAATTTAAAAAGTAAATCAAACCTTATTTGAGTATATGAACTTTTATGGCTAAATAATTCTAGGGAAGCAAATCCACGATACCTTCCTTTTCCACTTTGTTTAATTCCACCAAATGATAATTTATTATCTTCTAGAATTCCCATTGTGTTGTTGATCATATAATTTCCAGCTATAAATGAAGTGAAGAAGTTTTGATCTTTTTTGCTATTACTAAAAATATACATGCTAAGCGGATTGGGATTTAGCTTGTAAACTTGCTCAAATTCACTGATATGTTCATATTCAAAAATTGGAGCAACTGGAGCAAAAATTTCTTCCTTGTAAGCTACTGAATCTAAATTATTTTCTTTAAAAAACTTAGGCATAACTTTTTTATCATTAAGTTTTGTAGCACCTAAGGAGTGCTCTAAAAGTCCTGCCTTATTAAGTGGAATTAAGTTAACAAGCTCATTTAGTTTTGGATCTTTTTCAAGTATTTTTTGGAGTAATTTATCTAGCTTTTGCATAAACAGGTTTGAAATAGCTTTATCAATAAAAATATAATCAGGTGCTACACAGGTTTGTCCAAAATTCATCATCTTTGCATAAATAAACATTTTGGCCGCTTTTTTAATATTAGCATCTTTAGTAACAATAAATGGAGATTTACCACCAAGTTCAAAGCAGTAGTCAGTTTTATTTATATCAATGTTTTTTAGGATAATTTGTGAAGTTGTATAGCTGCCAGTGAAAAAGACAAAATCAAAAGTAAACTCTTGAAGAGTTTGTTCGATTGTTAAAAACTTATCAATTTTTATATATCTATTTTCTGAGTCTATTTGTAAAATAATCTTCTCCATTACCTTATTTAATTTATTTAAATAAGGGTGGAATTTTAAAGTATTGTAATTCCCTGCAATAATTGAACCAATAAGAGGAATAAATAAAAGTTGAAATGGATAATTTCAAGAATTCATAATTAAAACATTTCCTTTTGGATTGTAGATATATCCATATTTAGAGAAAATTCCACCTATTTTTTTAAACTTAATTCTGCTTTGTTTTTGAGATAAAAAGAAGTTAATTTCAGTGATAGTAGGAATAATTTCAGTTAAGGTTGATTCATAATGACTTTTATTCATATCTTCTTTTAAAGCTTGCAAAATTTCATTTTGGTTAGCAAAAATAGCTTCTTTAAGCTTTTTAAGTAAATTGATACGAATTTGATAATTTAAGGAAATGTTTTTATTCATAAATTAATTATATATAATAATGCGAAATTCGTTTTAAGGTTCTAAGACATGCTAAAATCTTTCTCAAATGTCGCCTCAAATGTCGCCTTGGATGTCGCCTCAAATGTCGCCTCAAATGTCGCCTTGGATGTCGCCTCAAATGTCGCCTTGGATGTCGCCTCAAATGTCGCCTCAAATGTCGCCTCAAATGTCGCCTCAAATGTCGCCTCAAATGTCGCCTCAAATGTCGCCTCAAATGTCGCCTTGGATGTCGCCTTGGATGTCGCCTTGGATGTCGCCTTGGATGTCGCCTTGGATGTCGCCTCAAATGTCGCCTTGGATGTCGCAATAAGAGTAGGTGAATAAATAAAGAATAACAACTTTAAAGTATTATCTATTAATTAATAATCAATATATTAAATTCTCTATATAGAAGGTGAATTGTTAACCTAGTTGCAGAAATTTTCTGAGCCATTTAGGAGCAGCTCTATAATGGTCAGGCAAATAAAAAAATACAACCGCAGTTGTACTTTATTGCCCATGGACATGGAAAATTAAAATTAATGCAGAAGTGATTATTCCTAAAAATACAAGTAAAACCGATCTTGATAAACTTTTTTTGTCAATTTTGTTGTGATAAAATTCAGGCACAAATTCAACAATTGATGTAAAAACAAACACACCGGCAATTGCTGAAAGGAACATTGCCTTTAAGTATCAAGCGTGGTTTAAATATCCACCTATGAAAATACCAAGCATCATAAATGGTAAAAATAAAGATAATCCTAAAAATGATAATAGAAGTGATTTTCAAGTTGAATACCCTGATTCTCTAAGGCGGTAGTAAAAGACAATCTCTTCTGGAATTAAGTGGAAAATTAATGATAAAAAGTAAGTTAAAGTTAAACTAGTATTTTTACCCTCAATTAAAAGCGAAAGGTTATATCCAAGTAAAATACCTTCTGGAATTCTATGAGTTAAAAGTAAAATTAGAGCAACAATTTTTAATTTAGCACTTACTTTATCAACAATATCAATTTGGTCACTATCATTAAAAAGAAACTCTGGGTGATCATGAGAATGGTGTTCATCATGTGAATGATCATGCACAAAAGCTTTCATTTTTGAGTTTGCAAGCAACTTTTTGTTGATTTTATAAGCAATTACATTTTTGACAGTAAAAGCAAATAAAAGACCAACGATAAACCCTCCAAAAACTACTCCAAAATTCAGTAAGTATTGATATGATTTAATATCATTTAAGTTTTTGGTGGCAAGTCAAGTGGCTCCATAAGTAGTTGATACTTCAAGCGATTCACGCATGAATCCAAAAAGTGCCATTACTAAGAAAAATCCAGATGAAAAAGCATATAAATACATTTTGCTTTTTCCTGTGATTTTATTTTTTTGATGTGAAAAAATAAGTGTGATAAACACTGGGATGCAAAGGAGAATTAATAAAACAATAAAGACAATTAAAACCTTTGCTCCAGCCTCGTTTAAATTGCTATCTAGTAAAAATTCATAAAAGTCTTTTAAAAAAGTCATTAAACTTTCCTATTCTTCTGATTCTTCACTAGCAAATTGAATGTTGATGTTGTGGTATACGTTTTGCACATCTTCATCATCTTCAATTTTCTTAACAAATTCTAATAATTTAGCTTCTTTTTCAGCGTCATAATCCACATACATATTTGGAATATATGTTACTTCACATTGAATGAAGTTTTCGATGTCAAAGTTAGATTCAATAGCATTTTTAAGCTCTGAAAAATTCTCTGGTAAACAAGTAATTACGTATGAATTATCAGTTGTTTCGATGTTATCAGCACCATTTTCAAGTGCAATAAGCATAATTCCATCTTCATCAACAATATTTTTATCAATTTCAATAATTCCTTTTTTATCAAATGCAAAAGGAATTTGTCCTGTTTTACCTAAAGTAGCATTTTGTTTGTTAAAAAGAGCTTGAATGTTCGCTTTAACTCTGTTTAAGTTATCACTAAGAGTAACTACGATAAAAGTGGCTCCACCAGAAACAGTTGCGTTAAATACAGTTTCTAAATAAGCATCTCCTTTATCTCCTTTTGCTTTAGCAATAGCTCTTTCAATGTTATCTTTAGGCATGTTTTTTGATTTAGCTTTTGAAATAGCCAATTTTAAAGCTGGGTTCATTTCAGGATCAGGTCCAAGTTTAGCTGCTACGAAAATTTCTTTTGAAAGCTTTTGGAAAATTTTTCCCCTTGCTGCATCTTGAGCCCCTTTACGGTGTGCGATATTGGCTGCGTGTGAGTGTCCTGCCATAATTATTTCTCCTTATTTTGTTATTATTTTATTTCACTTTTCTTGGTTTGTAAATTGGATCACGTTTGTGTTGTGATTTAATGTGTGCATTTTGTATTTTTGTAATTGTTTGCTTTGAAAGGTTTTTGTCAATTGCACTTAAATCATCAAGGTGATTTAAGTAAAAATCAAGATCTTGATAAGTAAAACCTAATTCATCTTCATCGGTTTGACCTTCTCATAAACCGGCTGAAGGTTTTTTATTTACAATTGAACTTGGAACTCCTAAAAGTGAAGCAATAAATTTAACTTCCCCTTTTGTTAATCTTGAAATCGGAAGTAAATCAGCACCTCCATCTCCAAATTTAGTAAAGTAACCAATAAAGGTTTCATCTTCATTATCAGTCCCTAAAACAAGGGCATTTTTTTGTTGTGCAATAGCATAAAGAGTAGTCATTCTAAGTCTTGGTTTAATATTAGCAATGGCTAATTTATTATCAAGATTGCTAATTGCCCCCTTAAGAGATTCAAAAGTATCAGTTAAATTAACTTTTTCAAAAGAAGCATTAAAAGCTGTCTCTAAATCGTTAATGTGCTCTAAATCGCTTTTGGTCATCTCGATAATAGGCATTACAACACCAGTTGTGTTTTTAGGGAATACACTTGAAGCAATTGCATACACAAGTGAAGAATCAATCCCTGAACTAATTCCGACTACAAAACCTTTAGCATTAGCTTTTTTAGCTCTATATTTTAAGAAATTCTTGATTGTTTGTACGTATTCTAAAGCAAGCTCTTTATCATAAATTGCTTTACCATTAACATATTTTGTTATTTTACTCATAAGTAATATATAACCTTTCATTATTATAGTTCATTTTATTAAAATATTATACTTAAAAAGTTTTAACCTAACCAAAGATTTTGTATAATTAAACTAAATTTATATATACCAAAGCAATTATAAAAACGAGGTACAAAATGATTAACGTAAACGAATTTAAACCAGGAATTACTTTCCAAGATGGTGATGACATTTTTGTTGTTTTAGAAGCACAACACTCAAAACAAGGGCGTGGACAAGCTAACGTTAAAGCTAAAGTAAAAAACTTACGTACAGGTTCAACAACTATTAAATCATATACAGGTGGAGATAAAGTAAAACCAGCTCACATTGATAAAAGAAAAATGAACTATCTTTACAACGATGGAGAAAACATTGTTTTAATGGATAATGAAACATATGAACAAGTTGAAATTCCTGTTAAAAATGTTGAATGAGAACTTAACTTTTTAAAAGATGGAAGAGAAGTACAAATCCGTAAATACCAAGAAGAAGTTTTAGATATTGAACTTCCAGCTAACGTAGATTTAGTAGTTACAAATGCACCAGATGCTGTTAAAGGAAACACAACAACTAACCCTCAGAAAAAAGTTATTGTAGAAACTGGTTTTGAACTTGAAACTCCTATGTTTATTAAAGAAGGTGATGTGATTTTAGTATCAACAGAAACTGGAAAATACGTAGGGAAAAACAATAAATAATGAATTCAATTACTATTTCAAATAATAAAATTTTAACTTATGTCGTAGAAGAATCAGCTCTTTTTGACGCGATTAACATTGCAATTAAACAAATTAAATATGTGCGTTTAATTGGTGAACCACGACTAAGTTTTGATGATTCAAAATCAAATTTACAAATTTATTTAAGCATTAAAATTAACACTAAAAATGAAGGAATAGATTCATTTGATGTCCTTAAAGAAGTTGTTAGTTCAGTTGAAAAAGCTTGCTCATTTTTAATTGATCAAAAACCAATTAATGTGCAAGTGGTAGTGCTTGATAATAATTAAAAAACAAAAACTGACTTTTTAAGTCGGTTTTTTAGATAAATATGAAAAAAGCTCAAGACCAAATTATTGATTATGGAATTTATCGCAAGCTTTTTATTAATGATGTTAAAGAATACCTTGCGCGTGTTAATAAAAAAAGCTTATTTAGCTATTTAACAAGCAAGCAAAGATTTGAAATTTCTAGTGAACTAACAAAATTAATTAAAGAACTTGAAAACCATAAAATTGCTAACTCTAACTTAGAAGCTAACCGTAATGCTTATTTAAAAAGAAAAAGAGAATATTTCTTTAAACTCAATGGTTATAAAATTATAATAATTGGACTGTTAGGACTTATTTGCTTTATTTTAATTTTAACTTTAGTATTTTTACAAACCAATTTAGGATAGCAAAGATTAAATCAAAGCACTTTTGATTTGATCTTTGCTTTTTTTGATGTTCCTGACATCTATAAAGAGAGTTAAAACGTAAAAAATGTTATAATTTATTTTACAAATAAATGTCCAAAATTCAAAGGAATGATTATGAAACATGAAAAAACTAAATATATAGCTAGTTATTTTGAAAAAACTAAAGCAATTTTAGAAAATGAAATGCCAAATAATGTAATTAAGCTTCAATTTTTCCAAAGAAAAGATGATTCTATGCTTGCAGGTATGGAAGAAGTTTTAAATTTACTTGAAGAAGTCACTGATACAAGCAAATACACTATTAGATACTTAAAAGATGGAACCATTATTAATAATTTAGATATTGTTTTAGAACTTGAAGGACACTATCAAGATTTTGGAATCTGAGAAGGAATGATTGATGGTATTTTAGCTAGAAATACCTCAATTGCAACTAATGCATATCATTGTAAAAAAGCTGCTAATGGTAAGGAAATCATCTTTATGGGTGATCGTGCTGATCATTATATTAACCAAGAAAATGATGGAAAAGCAGTTGCAATTGGTGGGCTTAAAACAGTTTCAACTCAAGCGCAAAAAGCTTGAACCAACCTTTCTGATGATGAATCAATTTTTGGAAGCATGCCCCATGTATTAATTCAAGGTTTTGGTGGTGATGTAGTTAAAGCTACTAAATCTTTTGCAAAGCATTTTCCTAATCACAAATTAATTGCTTTAGTTGATTATCATAATGATGTCATTGCTGAATCATTAAAAGTGTGAAAAGAACTTGGTGATAAGGTGTGAGGAATTAGAATAGATACTTCAAAAAATATGGTTGATCATATGTTTGATAATGATGAAGAAAAACATTACGGAGTTAATCCAGAGCAAGTATTTAGACTTAGAAAAGCGCTTGATGAAGCTGGTGCTACAAATTATAAAATTGTAGTTTCTAGTGGATTTAACCCTGAAAAAATCAAGCTTTTTGAATCATTAAAAGTTCCAGTTGATTTTTATGGAGTAGGTCAAAGCATTTTCAAATTAAATAATTCATTCTCAGCAGATGCAACAATTTTAAATGGAGAAAAAGAAGCTAAAGAAGGACGTTTTTATCGTGAGAACCCTAATTTAATTCTTTATAAAAAATAGATGAATAAAATTAGAATTGATAAACTTGTTTCAAGTTGTTTAAATCTTTCAAGAGCTGAATCTAAAAAGCTAATTAGCAAAAAGAAAATAATTGTAAATAATGCAATTATCACTCAAAGTAACTTAATAATTGATTTAGAAAAAGATCAAGTTTTTTATGAAGGTCAAAAACTTATCTATCAAGAATTTGTCTACTTTGTACTTAATAAACCTTCTGGATATATTTGCTCTTGAAATAGAGATGAAGGAGCAATTATCTTCGATCTTTTAGAAGCAAAAGATCGAAATATTAAGGATTTAAATACCTTTGGAAGATTAGATAAAGATACTACTGGAATAATCATTTTATCTAATGATGGCAAGCTAAACCACGTGCTTTTTTCAGGTAAAAAGCACGTAGATAAAACTTATTTAGCCACTTTAGATAAAAGTGTAAATCCAGAGGATTTATTAACCTTAGAAAAAGGTCTTGATATTGGCAATGGTGAATTTACTAAGGAGTGCAAAGCAATCAAAATTAATGATAATTTAGTTAGCCTTACCATTTCTGAAGGTAAATACCACCAAGTTAAAAGAATGTTCAAAGCAATTGGTTATGAAGTTATTAAACTTCATAGAAGCGCAATTGGAAATATGGATTTAAGCAATTTAAATATCTTAGAAGGAAAGTATATCGATCTAACTAAAGAGCAAGTTTTATCTCTAATAGGCGACAAATAATATTCAAAAATACCATTGTAATAACACAATGGTATTTTTAATTCATTTAATAAATTTCTATTTAGTTTCATTTTCTAGATAATTAAAGATTGCATCTCGATAATACCCGTATTGCTGTTGTCTTTTGACTTCTTCAACAGGAAGTCCAATATTTAAATCTTTACAAATAGCTTCAAAATTATCAAGAACTTTAACTATTTTTTCTTGAGTTTTTATCGAAGGAAATGAAATCTTTATTTCTTTCATAACATTAGACATTAATTTACCATTAGAAAAAGTTTTATCTGCGTATTTAGGAGCTTCTATTGTTAAGTAGTAATATAAGTATTTCGGGAGAACAATTTCCTTATTAACATCCAATAAACCACAAACATTTGTTATGTTGAACTTACCATTTCTATAAAAAACAGTTCCAGCATAACCATCAGTAGTTCAAGTGACATATTCGCCGTCAAAATCATATGTACCAATTCTACCTAACTCACCTTCATTTTTCGTTTGTGAAGAATACACTGGATAAATACCAGGATTTTCAATAATCTCCAATTTATTAATTACTCTCCCTCTTTTTATCTTACAAATTTGACCAACTTCTCTCTCAACTATGATGTTATCAAAAATAAATCAAAGGATTCTAATTAATCCGCTCTCTCTCTCTCTCTCTCTCCAATACCTTTATTATCTATAATTCCAGTTTCAAGGTATTTGAAAATTGCGTCACGATAATATTGGTATTGCTCTTGTCTTTTTACTTCTTCAGCAGGAAGACCAATGTTTAAGTCTTTACAAATAGCTTCGAAATTATCAAGAACTTTAACTATTTTTTCTTGAGTTTCTAGAGATGGGATATCAAAATTTAAATCTAAAATATTAGATTTTCTTAAATATCCTTGATTTGAATTTTGCTGAGAATTTGTTAACTTATTCTGTGTTGAAGATGAAATAAATAAGTGTCTAAAGAATTCATCTAAAACTATTTTATTGTTCATTCTAACTAAAAATAAATTTTGTCCATAAAAATCTTTTTGCTCTTTTACAATGGCTAACTCACCAATTGTGCCTATCATAGTTATCAGTATATCTTTTTTGGTAATCTTTCTATTTTTAGAAATGTCAAGATAATCATTTTCTGAAATATATGAAACATTGTCAAAGTCAATACGTCCATCTTTTATATTTTTAGATGTTATAAAAGGAACTCCGTTTTCTACAAAATTTGGAGTAGAAGGCATAATTCAAAATGAATCTTGAATAATTGAGCTTATGTTAAGGCGAATTTTATCAAAAATAAATCAAAGGATTCTAATTAATCCGCTCTCTCTCTCTCTCTCTCCAATACCTTTATTATCTATAATTCCAGTTTCAAGGTATTTGAAAATTGCATCACGATAATATTGGTATTGCTCTTGTCTTTTCACTTCTTCAGCAGGGAGTCCGATATTTAAATCTTTACAAATAGCTTCAAAATTATCAAGAACTTTGACTATTTTCTCTTGAGTTTTTAAAGATGGTATTTTAATACTTAATTTTAAAATATCCGGCATATAAGGGTGCTTTATCCCACTTCCTCTATAAAAACAGGCCAATGTATCTTTTATAGATAACATATAGTGATAGATAAATTTTGTACTTAAAATATTTGTATCAAAAGACTTGCAAATTCTATTATCACTTGTGACGAATTTACCATTATAGTACTGAATACTTAAATTTCCACCACCAGGGATAAAAATAGCTTCTTCTTCATAAATTTTCCCATTGTAATTCTCAGAATTTAAGTAGAGTTCAGAAGGATAAGTTGTGATTATTTTCACATCACCTTTTTCTTGTTTGATTTTTTCTATTTCCGATGCATATAAATATTCATATTTAACATTATTTTTTATCTGTTTTTCTTTAGGAAATTCTGTAAATGTTTTGTCTCAAACCGTAACTTCATAAAGTTTTTTTTCAATGATGCTTGCGTCATTGGACAAATTGTTATTTGATAACAATTTGTCTCTATAAAATTTATATTGCTCGTCCCTCGCCTTCAGCTCCGCCTTCAGCTCCGCCTTCAGCTCCGCTGAATACTCGGTAAATTTATTAAGAATTGAAGCTATTTTATTTTGTATTTTAATAGGAGGGATTATTACTTTAATTTTCTTTAATTTTTCTTTAGAGATGTTAAATCTTGTGACACCTGAGACACATTTATTTATTTGATTTCTCACATAAGAAGATCTAAAAAGGTATTTTAAATAATCAGGATTTACTTCGATATCTTTATTTATTCTGCACCCAAATGAAAAACTATTTAAATAAACATCTTCATCTATTTCCTTATTAACAACACAAGTCATTCCGCTGTCATCATTATTTTCTGATGAACCTGTAAAAAGAATATCGTTTAATTTTATAGGGTTTTGATTTTCATTTTCTTGAACTAAAACATAGTCATTTAAAGCGTTGAAGTTTATACTTAAATTTTCGTATATATGTTTAAATGTTACAAATTTTTTATTACCATTTTGGAAATGTTCTTTCTTTTTTCCTTTTAAACCTGAATAAAATTCAGAAATTTCATCTAATTGGAATAAACATTTGTTTCAATCAACTTTTTCATTATTAAGTAATTCTTCAAATAATTTCATAATTACTCTCTTTCTTTTTTTAATGGTTGCGTTAATTATCTAGACACTTAAAAATAGCATTCCAATAATACTGGTATAAACCAGGACACGAAATATGGACACATTCATATTTCGTGTCCTGGTTCAATTGTTTTGTATTTTGTTGAATCACTATTTAGTGTTTCTTTTTTAAGTAACTATTCAAATAAATTAATTATTCTTCACCTTCAAGTTCATTAATGATTTTATCAATTTCGCTACGTAAAACATCTTGACGAGCAACAATTTCTTTAAGTTCTGCGTTAAGTTTTTTAATATCAATAGCTTCTTTTCTCTCTTCTTTTTCAACATATGAATTTACAGAAAGGTTGTAATCGTTCTCTTTAATTTGGTCATATGAAGCAACTTTAACAAAGTTTTGTAAGTCTTCTTTTTTACCGTATAAATCTAAAATATGTCCGATATTTTCATCTGTAAGTTTGTTTTTCTTAGATTTTTTAACAAAGAAACTTGAAGCATCAATAAATGTGACATCAGTATCTTTTCTATTCTTTTTAAGCACTAAAACGCAAGTTGCAATTCCTGTCCCAAAGAATAAATTATCAGGAAGTTGGATAATTGAATCTACAAAGTTATTGTCAATTAAATATTTACGAATTTTTTGTTCAGCTCCACCACGGTACATAATTCCAGGGAAACAAACAATAGAAGCCACTCCTTCTGAAGATAAGTTATTTAAAGCATGAAGCACAAAAGCTCAATCAGCTTTTGATCTAGGAGCAAGCACCCCAGGACCAGTAAAACGCGGGTCATTAATTAAAGTTTTATCATTTTTGTCATTTCAGCTAATTGAATATGGAGGGTTAGAAACAATTACATCAAAGAATGTATTTCATTCTTTTGGATGTGTTAAAGTATCATCACAGTAAATGTGAAACTTATCAAAATCCATATCGTGAAGGAACATATTCATTCTGCAAAGGTTGAATGTTGTAACGTTAATTTCTTGTCCATAAACACCACTAGTGATGTTTTTTGCACCCAAAATCTTAACCGCTTGTAAAAGTAGCGATCCTGAACCAGCACACATGTCATAAACATTTTTAACTTGTTTTTTTATCACCAATTGCTAATTTAACAAGCAAGTTACTTACTTCTTGAGGTGTAAAGTATTCACCACCACTTTTACCAGCATTTGATGCATACATACCCATTAAATATTCATAAGCATCACCAAAAACATCAATTGAATTATCCTTTAAGTTTCCAAGGTTCATGCTTTGAATTCCTTTTAAAAGCTTCACAAGGATATTGTTTCTTTTTGGCACTGTATCACCTAATTTGTTGTTATTTACGTCAAAATCTTGGAAAAGACCTTTGAAATCATCTTCACTATCTTTTCCTCTTGAAGAGCGTTCAATTGAATCGAAAATTCTTTTTAAAGTTTCGTTTAAATTTTCATCATATTCAGCGTTTTTAACAACATTAGCAAAAAGGTCTTTGCTATCAATGAAAAACCCTATTTCTCTTGCTATTTCATTTTTAGCTTCTTCAGGAATTTGCCCTTCATATTTTTCATAATCAAAATCTACATCATCAGCTTCAGCTTGTCTATTGTTAAATTCTCTGACCATTTTTTCTGAAAGGAAACGGTAAAACATTGCACCAAGCACGTAGTTTTTGAAATCTCACCCATCAACGCTCCCTCTAAGTTCGTCAGCTATCTTTCAAATACTTGTGTGTAATTCGTTTCTTTCTAATTCTTTTTTATTGTCCATTGATTACTCCTTTTTGTTAATATTAAATTTCTTCATTTATCTATTTAAAATTTTATCTTAATTTATTTAATTGAAACTTTCAAATGAAATTTTTATTTAAAATCTAAGTTTTAGTAAATTTTATAAGATCAAAACAATATCATTTAACATCAAATTTGCACCTTAAAATAAATATTGAAAGGCTAAGAATTTAGTAAAATTTTAATAGATTGGTTAACTATTAAAGTTAATTATTTTTATTATCAAAATTAAATAATTTAGAAAGGTGTTTTTATGATAATTGGTAACGCACAAGTTGCTATTGATGCAATTAAAAAATATGACAATATTGTTATTTTCCATCACATTCGTCCTGATGGAGATTGTCTTGGTTCTCAAGCTGGACTTGCTGAACTTATTAAAACCAACTTCCCAGATAAAAAAGTATTTAAAGTAGGTGATGCACAAGGTTCATTCCCGTTTATGAATTTTGAATTTAACAAAATCGAAGATGTTGATTTTACTAATTCACTTGGAATTGTTGTTGATGCTTCTTCAGGTGATAGAATCGAATGCGCAGAGCTTTTATACGAAAATAAAACAACTGCCAAATTAAGAATTGACCACCATCCAAATGATAGTGATATTAAATATGACTATCTTTGAGTTGATGAATATTATGCAGCTGCAGCTGAAATGATTGCTAAAATTGCTTATGAAGGTAAAATGAAAGTAACTAAAGAAGCTGCTGGCTATATTTACCTTGGAATAAACACAGATAGTGGAAGATTCTTATATCCTGAAACTTCAGCTAGAACTCATGAACTTGTGGCTTTTTTAATGAAAGAAGCTAACTTCCACCCTAAAGAAATTCTTAGAGAAATGTCAAAAAGAACTTCAAAACAAATTAAATTTATTGGAAACATTCTAAGTGGATTTAAAAAAGATGGAAGAGTTTTATACTACGAAATTACTCAAGATGTTTTAGATAAATTTGGATATAACTCATTTGAAGCTGCACAATTTGTTAATGAAATTGGAAACATTGAAGATAATTCTTGTTGAGCTTTATTTGTTCAACTTGAAGATGGAAATGTTCGTGGTAGATTACGTTCAAATGGACCACTTGTAAATAAAGTAGCTCGTTTATACAATGGTGGTGGACACGATAATGCTGCTGGAATTACACTTTCTAGCTGAGATCAAGTTAGTGATGTTCTTAAAAACTTAAACGAAGAAATTGTAAGATTTGAGGAAGAAAAATAATGCAAATTGGATCATTAAAAGAAGTAACAGACAAACTTTTAAAATACGATAGCATTGTTATTTTTCATCACATTCGTCCTGATGGAGATTGTCTTGGTTCTCAATTTGGACTTAAAGAACTTCTTGAAACTAACTTTCCAAATAAAAAAGTTTATGCTATTGGTGATGCAAAAAATTCATTTGCATTTCTTAACTTAGCTCATGATGAAATTCCAAGCAAAGAAATTCTTCAAAACTCACTTGGAGTAATTGTTGATGCTAACTTTAAAGATAGAATTGAGTGCCGTGAGGTTCTTGATGCAAATCTTTTCCCAGAAACAATTAGAATTGATCATCATCCAAACGAAGATGATTTAGATAATTGCACTCGTTGAGTAGATAGTTCATATGTAGCAGCTGATGAAATGGTTACTGAAATTGCATACGAAAATAATTGAACAATCACTCCAAAAGCTGCAAACTTACTTTATCTTGGAATTAACACAGATAGTGGAAGATTTTTATACAACAACACAACAAGCAGAACATTAAAACTTGCTGCTCATTTATATGAAAATGGACTTAATACTGATTTAATTCACCAAAACTTAGCTAAAACTAGTTTAAACGATTTACAGTTCCAATCTTGAATTATGAGCACCCTTAAAACTCGTGATTCAGTTGCTTATATTCAAAATGATTTAGCAACTACTTTAAAAATGGGTAAAACACCACAAACTTCAGTAAGACCTAACTTAATTGCTAATATTGATGGATACCCAATTTGAGTTCAATTCACTGAAGAAGAGAGTGGAAAAATTAGAGTTGAGTTCCGTTCAAATGGGCCAATTGTCCGTAATGTTGCGGTTAAATGAGGCGGTGGAGGACACGAAAGAGCTTCTGGATGTATGCTTGATAGCTTTGCTGATGTAGAAGCAGTTATTGATGATTGTGCTAGTGAAGTTAGAAGATACAATGCTGAAAAAAATAATTAATTGACATTAAATTCCATGCTAAAACTAGCATGGTTTTTCCTAAGTTTGACACTTTTAAAACTTAAAACGACGAATAACCCTACAATATAGAGCTATTCGTCGTTTTTATATCACAATTCCTATATAGTAAATTTTACGTCTTCACATTTACCAATAGTTTCAATTGGTTTAAGTCCAAGAACTTTTAATATAGTTTTGAACTCTTCAGATTCTTCTGATTTAATATAAGTATTTATTTCTGGGATAATTGATAATTTTTGATTTTTAATTGATTCAATTATTTTATTCGTAGGAAGCGGATAACCACAATATTCAAGAACAAATTCTAAATATCTTTGAATCGTGAGTGCAAGGAAGCAAATTAAAAAATGTCCTTTGATTGTCTTTTCAGTTGAAAGATAAATTGGTCTTACTTCAAAGTTTGTTTTCATCACTCTAAAACTTTCTTCTATTTTTCAAAGTTTTGAATATTGTTCAATAATTTCCATTTCATCCATATCTTCATGAGATGTTAAAATTCCATAAAATCCATCTGCGGCTTCATCTTTCAAAATCGCTTGATGATCTAACTCAACTTCGTTAGCTGAAAGTTTTAAATACTTCTTACCACCTCTTTTCATTTCTGATTTTATAGCTGATAAATTGAGTAATTTTTCAGCTTTTTTAATAAGTCTTTCACGATCTTTTTTATCTTTTCTTTGTCTCTTTCCAGAGAAAGTTAAAATCAGTTTATTGTCAATTTCATAAAAGGTATTATTAGATTTAAAAAGCTCTTTGTGATCTTGTTTTTTCACACTGAATTCTTCATACATCATTTTATATGTATCAAGATCATAAATTCCTTCAATTTTATTTTCTTTACCTTTGATTTTGTAAGCCATTATGTAATCGTATCCTGCTTGTTTTATGGCTAATAAGTTACTTTTTGAGTTTAAACCTCTATCTGCAACAATAGTAATTTTATCTATACCTAAGTCTCTTTTTATATTCTCTAAAACAGGTTTTAAAGTCAAGAAATCAGATGTGTTTCCAGGGAATAAATCATAATAAATCGGTATTCCCATATCGTCGATTAAAAGACCTAAAACAACTTGAGTTTGGTTAACTTTATTGTCTTTTGAAAAACCAAATTTTCTAAGTTCATCAGGTATAAAACTTTCAAAATAAACAGTTGTAACGTCATAGAAACAGAATGTTAAATTTCTGTTAATTTTGTCTACAAATTGTTCATTTAAATGTTTTAAAATATCCGCTTTTTTATCCTGTAAAAACTCAAGTGATCTATAAATGTCTTTCAAACTATCATCAAATTTGTATCAATATTTTTTAATTTTTTCAACTGAACTTCTTTTAGAAGATGGTTCTAAAATTCTTGTTAAAATTAGCATTTTTGTAATTGATGCTAGGTCATATTTTGACCTACTATTTTTCTTTTGTAAGTCATTTAAGAAATTTGGTAATTCTAGATAATTTATGATTTCTTCGTAAACTAAATTTCCATATCCTTTAATTTCTGTTCCTTTAAATTTGTCCAATTTTAAAGAATTCATGATTTGTAAAATTTGTTCGTTTCTATCTTTTTGTTTTTGATTTTTCTTTGAACTAACAGATTCTTTTAATTCTTCAATGAAGTTTGGATTATCTTTTGTAAGATCTTCTAATTTACCTAAAAATTTTACTTCTCTAATTTTTGGTTTTTTAGTTTCTTTATCTCAATATGATTCTACGATTCTTACATATTGTGTTTTATTCTTTTTGATGATTTGTACTGATGCCATAATTTGTCCTTTTTACCATATTATACCATATATTTACTATATATGAAATAAAAAAATAAAAAATTTCTTAATATATGTAATATATTAAGAAATTCAAAAAGTCTTAAAAAAGACCAAAGTGTCAAAGTTAGGAGTGGAAAAATTAGAGTTGAGTTCCGTTCAAATGGGCCAATTGTCCGTAATGTTGCGGTTAAATGAGGCGGTGGAGGACACGAAAGAGCTTCTGGATGTATGCTTGATAGCTTTGCTGATGTAGAAGCAGTTATTGATGATTGTGCTAGTGAAGTTAGAAGATACAATGCTGAAAAAAATAATTAATTGACATTAAATTCCATGCTAAAACTAGCATGGTTTTTTATTAGGTTTTATACCTTAAAGATCCTAAATGTTAATTACAAAATTTTTAAATTGCGCAAAATCTTCCAATATTTAAGATTTAGCAAATAAAAAATTATTTTGCTAAATTTGCTAGTTAATGCTATAATAGTAAATATGAAAATAAGTAATGCAAGTGCTAAAAAAATGTACACCCAAATTGATGATCAACTAAGGCTTACTGAAGAATATGAAAACATCCTTAAAAGAACAGTGGAGATTTTCATTGAAGAAGGTGAAGCTGTAAGTAGCTCATTAATACTTAAAAAAAGTAAAGGTTTAATTAATTCTTCTAGTGCTAAAATTCGCTACCAAATGAGTGATTTAGAACTTGAAGATTACTTAGAAAAAAGCCACTCTTCAGCTGGTAGAAAACCAACAATTAAAGGGATTGATTATTATTCTAAGTTTCTTCTTGATTCAGATAAAAACAAATGAATTAAAAAAATAGAAGAAGAAATTAAGCAAAAGTTTGCTCAAAAAAAGGGAGAAATTGAGCAAACTGTTGATAAAGCAGCTGAGGTTATTTCGGAAATAACTGGAATTACCCTTGTTACTACTAATGTTAACATTAATGAAGAAGAAACAATGAAAGGGCTTGAATTAATTCCGCTTTCAGAATCAGCAGCTACTATTGTAATGGTGGTTTCAAGTGGAAAAGTGCATTCAAAGATCTTAAATTTCAATTCTAGTGAAATTTCAATTTCAGATTTAAAAATAGCGGTAAATATCTTTAAAGAGCGTTTAATAGATACTAAAATTTGTGATTTAATTACTAAAACTGACTTGCTTAGAGAACCGCTTTCGCAAGCTGTCCAAAATTATCAAAATGTTTTAGAATCATTTGTTAACCAAGTTTTTAAAGGAATTATCCAAGAAAATACTCAAAATAAAATATATGGAAAAAACAACATCATTTTAAATCGTGATATTAACCGCCAGGAATTAGTTAAATTGATTGATTTAATTGAGAATTATTCTGTTTGAGAAGATATTAATGCAAAACATAAAACTAATGAAACTACTAAAATTAATGTTAATGATTCAACAGCACTTATTTCTAAGAAAATTGATTCACAAAAATATCACATTGCTGAAATTTCAGCAGTAGGTACTAATACTAAAAACTTACCTAAAATGAAAGTAGCAATTGCATTGCTTGAAGATTTTTTAAATACTAGTGAAGATAAAAATAAATAAAGAGGTTAAATTTTATGTTTAATAGAAACAATAAAGAACACTTAAAAATCGGAGATAAACTTAGTGGTTATTTTGAAATGCTTGCAAATGGCGAAGTTATTTCAAAATACAGCGGTGAAAAGCAAATTGAACTTGGTAAAGATGAATATTTACCAAAATTTGACAAGTTATTAGTAAATCGTAAGATATATAAAAATATGGAAGTAAAATTTACTTTTCCAAAAAATTATGAAGATGAACTTGTAGCTGGTAAAAGTGTTCTTATCACAATTATTGACTTAAAAGTGTCTCACAAAAAGCACTTTGAAATGAAAATTAATGAAAAAGATGAAAAGGTTGCTGAACTTGAAAAAGAACTTGCCAAAGTTCAAAGTCAATTAGTGATTAAAGAAAAAGAACTTATGCTTCAAGCAGAAGCATTCAAAAGAAAAGCTGAAGAATTTCAATCACTTGCTAAAGCACAGCTTGATCAAGAAATTGAAAAAAGAGTCGCTAAATATGAAGCCGAAAAAAAAGAAGCAAAAAAATACGCTTTATCTTCTTTTGTTGAAGATTTAATGGAACCATTTAACAATTTTGTACTTGCTGCTAAATCTGGTGAAAATAGCGATGATATCACTCTTAGAAACTATTGCATTGGATTTGACATTGTAAAGCGTCAATTTGAAAACGTATTTGCTAATAATGACGTTACAGTGATTTATCCTGAAGTTGGTCAAAGTTTTAATGCACATGAACAAGAGGCTATTGATGTAGTAGAAAATAGTAACTTAGCAAATGAAGAAATTGTTAAGGTAGTTCGCTTTGGTGTTAAAGTTGGTGATAGAGTGGTAAAACCAGCTACCGTAATTATTAATAAAAATTTAGCAAATTAATTATGAGATTGCTAAAATTATGATATAATAATTAATATATAAAAAAGAAATTTAGATTTTATGCACATTTATTTGTGCTAAAAGGAGTGAAAATGGCTAAAGAAATTATTTTAGGAATTGACCTTGGAACAACAAACTCTGTTGTTTCTGTTGTAGAAGACAAAAACCCTGTTGTTTTAGAAAACCCAAATGGAAAAAGAACAACACCTTCTGTAGTAAGTTTTAAAAATGGTGAAATTGTAGTTGGAGAAGTTGCTAAAAGACAAGTTGAAACAAACCCAAATACAATCGTTTCAATTAAAAGATTAATGGGAACAAACCAAACTGTAAAAGCTAACGGAAAAGAATACAAACCAGAAGAAATTTCAGCAATGATTTTATCTTACATGAAAGAATATGCTGAGAAAAAACTTGGGCAAAAAGTATCAAAAGCTGTTATTACAGTGCCTGCTTACTTTGATAATGCTCAACGTGAAGCTACAAAAATCGCTGGTAAAATCGCTGGTTTAGATGTTTTACGTATTATTAACGAACCTACAGCTGCTGCTCTTGCTTTCGGACTTGATAAAACAGAAAAATCAATGAAAGTGTTAGTGTATGACCTTGGGGGAGGAACATTTGACGTTTCTGTGTTAGAACTTGAAGATGGAACATTTGAAGTTCTTTCAACAAGTGGTGATAACCACCTTGGGGGAGATGATTGAGATAACGAAATTGTAAAATGAATGATTAAAGAAATTAAAGAAAAATACAATTTCGATGCTTCAAATGATAAAATGGCTATGGCTCGTTTAAAAGAAACAGCTGAAAAGGCTAAAATCGACCTTTCAAGTCAATCAGTTGCTTCAATTAATTTACCTTTCCTTGCTGTAACAGCAGATGGACCAGTTAACGTTGAACTTGAATTAAAACGTAGTGAATTTGAATCAATGACAGCTTACTTACTTGATAGAACAAGAAAACCTATTGAAGATGCTCTTAAAGAAGCTAACATTACAGCAAATGATCTTCATGAAGTATTACTTGTTGGTGGAAGTACAAGAATGCCAGCTGTTCAAGAAATGGTAAAAAGAACATTAGGAAAAGAACCTAACCGTTCAATTAACCCTGATGAAGTTGTTTCAATTGGTGCTGCAATTCAAGGTGCTGTGCTTGCAGGTGATATTGATGATATCTTACTTTTAGATGTTACACCTTTAACACTTGGAATTGAAACTCTTGGAGGAGTTGCAACACCTCTTATCCCTAGAAACACAACAATTCCTGTAACAAAAAGTCAAGTATTCTCAACAGCTGCTGATAACCAAACTGAAGTAACAATTAGCGTTGTTCAAGGTGAAAGACAAATGGCTGCTGATAACAAAAGACTTGGTAACTTCAACCTTTCAGGAATTGAACCAGCTCCTAGAGGAATTCCTCAAATTGAAGTTAGTTTCTCAATTGATGTTAATGGAATTACAACTGTAACTGCTAAAGACTTAAAAACAAATAAAGAACAAAAAATTACAATTGAAAATTCTTCAAAACTTTCAGAAGAAGAAATTAACAAAATGATTAAAGAAGCTGAAGCTAACAAAGAAGCTGATAGAAAAAGAAAAGAAGAAGTTGAAACAATCGTTAGAGCTGAATCTCTTGTTGATCAAATTGAAAAAGCAAACCGTGAACAAGGTGATAAATTAGATGCTAAAGCTAAAGAAGAATCAGAAAAATTAGTAAATGAACTTAAAGATTTAATTGCTAAAAAAGATATCGAAGCTTTAAATGTAAAACTTGAACAAGTTGAAAACATCATGAAAAACTTTGCTAACTATGCTGCTCAACAACAACATGGATCATCAAATTCAAATACCGAAGAAGATGTAGCTGAAGTTGTAGATGAAAAATAATGAAACAAAAAATGCAGAGCAATCTGCATTTTTCTTTTACCTTTATTAGATAATGCTTGCAATGTGTTCTAAAATATAATTGCAACCTTCTAGACAAGTTGTTTTAATATTTCTAGATCCATGAGTAGTTCCGCCATCGTCAGAATTTTCAGCTATTTTTTGAGCTTCATTGGCAATTTTGCTAAGTTTCTCTTCATCAAATCCAGCTCTTTTCATAAAAACTTTTGCTGTATCTTTAAAATTCAAAAATAATTGTGAATAATTAAATCCTGATGAATAACCATCTTTTCCAATAATTGTTTTTTTAATATCTTCAAGAATAGTTCTTTGAAGAAGTTTAATTTTATTTTTTAATTCATCACCATTTGACATTGAATTAATTTCTGCTTTATCAGTGTCGATCATTTTTTGAATTTCTGCATCTGATAGAAGTTCTCTTTCTGGTTCCCTTGAAAAATCATCAACAATAGCATTTCCTTGCTGATCTAATTTAACTTTTGTAACTTTTGGTACTCAAATATTTTTAGCTTGTCTATAAAAATAATCGATTAAATATAACGCGTATGATTTAAGTTCATCTAAGTTATTTACATTCATTCAACCAATATAATCTTTCTCACGTAATAAAACTGCTTCATTACCGGATTGATTATTATCTGATGAAGTTCCTTTGCTAGGATTGTTTTGGTTTAATGAACTTGAATTACTTTCATCATTAGTTTGATTTGATTCGGAAGTACCGCTACTATTTTGACTTTCGTTTTGACTTATGTTTTGTTTAGGTTCTTCTTGTTTTGGCACCTCATTTGCATTTGTAGTTGCTGTTTTTGGATCATTACATGCAATCATCATTAAAGGCGCTAAAGGAAAAGTTAAAGCAGCTCCTAAAAGAATTCATTTTTTCTTCATTTGCATCCCTCCATACTTTAATTTTAAAACTTTTGTTTTTAAATTATGAATTTATTGAATTTTGACTGCATTTAGGGGCTAAAAGGTGGAAAATTTGCAAAAAACTCACACAAAAAGTGTGAGTAAAACCATAATTTTAGTTTTTATTTATCTGAAACAGCTTCAACACCTGGTAATTTAACACCTTGAAGTAATTCAAGTGATGCTCCACCACCTGTTGAAACGTGTGAGAATTTATCTTCCATTCCTAATTTTTCAACAGCAGCAACACTATCTCCACCACCTACAACTGAATAACAATTTTTAAGTGCAGCGATTGCTTTACATACTGCTAATGTACCATTTTTGTAGTGTTCAAATTCTGTAACACCCATAGGTCCGTTTCATACAACTGTTTTTGCTCCTTCAAGAGTTTTTTCAAATAAAGCAATTGTTTTAGGACCAACGTCAAGACCCATAAATCCATCTTGAACTTCACCATCTTGAATTGAAGGTTCAACATCTGCAAAACTTGTTGCACAAGCATGATCAACTGGAAGCACAACTTTATCACCATATTTTGCTAAGAAGTTTTTAGCAAGTTCTAAGTAATCATCTTCAACAAGTGATGTTCCAACGTTTTTACCTTGTGCTTTTAAGAATGTGTAAGCCATAGCTCCACCAATGATCATTTTATCAGCGATTTTTACTAAGTTTTCTAATACTTGAATTTTATCTGAAACTTTAGCTCCACCAATGATAGCAACATAAGGATGCTCTGGGTTTACAATAGCTTTGCTAAGTGATGATACTTCTTTTTCCATTAAGTATCCAAGAGCGCTTTCAGCAATGTTAGATGAAATTCCAACGTTTGAAGCGTGAGCACGGTGTGCTGTACCGAAAGCATCGTTAATAAATACATCACCTAAACTTGCTCAGTATTTTCCAAGTTCTGGGTTGTTTTTACTTTCTGCTTTACCATTTAAGTCTTCGTAACGTGTGTTTTGTACTAATAAAACATCGCCATTGTTCATTGAGTTAATTGCGTTTTCAAGAACTTCTCCACGTGTTACTTCAACGAATTTAACTGGCATGCCTAATTGGTGTGCAAGTTCAACAGCAACTGGTTTTAAATCTCTTTTTGGTAAATCAGCTTCTTCTTTAACTCTACCAAGGTGTGAGAATAAAATAGCTTTTCCACCATCGTTAATAATTTTTTGGATTGTTGGAAGAGCAGCTTTAATTCTTTTTACAGAAGTAATAACACCATCTTTAACTGGCACGTTAAAGTCAACTCTAACTAAAACTTTTTTCCTTTAAGGATTAAGTCGTTAATTGTTTTTTTCATAAAAACCTTTCATTTTTTTATATCTTAAAAGTTTTGTTATTACATAAATGTAATAACTTTATATTTGTAATTATTTTACTATAATTTAAGCAAGTAAAAATCAAAATAATCAATTAAAAAAATTGTTTTTTATCAAAAAATAATAAAATAATATAACTTACAAAAAAAGTTAAATTTTAGGAAGGAATTTTAATGCGTAAAATTGCTATTTTAACATCTGGTGGTGATGCACCAGGGATGAACCCAGCTCTTAGAGCAATTGCTAAAAGCGCTAAAGCAAATGGGTTAGAACCATATGTAGTTTTTGAAGGGTACAAAGGTTTATACAATGACCAAATTAAAAAAGCTGATGAGCTTGATCTTGACTACTTTTTATCTCAAGGTGGAACATGCATTTATTCAGCTCGTTTCCCTGAATTTAAAAACCCAGAAGTGCGCGCTAAAGCTATTGAAAACTTAAATAAACATGGAATTGAAGCACTTGTAGTTATTGGTGGAGATGGAAGCTACATGGGTGCTCAATTACTTCATGAAGCTGGAGTTAAAACAATTGGACTTCCAGGAACAATTGACAATGATATTAAATCAAGTGATTACACAATTGGATACGATACAGCTTTAAATACAGTTGTTGAAGCTATTGATAGAATTAGAGATACAGCAAGAAGCCATCAAAGAATTATGGTAGTTGAAATTATGGGTAATAACTGTGGTGATTTAGCGCTTTTTTCAGGACTTGCAACAGGAGCTGAGATTATTTCAACAAGTGAAGCTAAATTAAGCGAAGAAGAAATTATTAATACAGCATATGATCTTAGCAAGCAACCAGGAAGAAGAAGTGTAATTGTTGCTGTTTCAGAGAAGCTTTATGATATTAAAAAACTTGCTGAAAGAATCCAAGAAAAAACAGGTTGAGAAACTCGTTCAAACCCACTTAACCACATCCAAAGAGGTGGTCGCCCAACTGCTCAAGAAAGAATTTGAGCTTCATTAATGGGTATGAAAGCTGTTGAAAAACTTCTTAATGGAGAATCAGGACTTGCAATTGGAATTTCAAAAGGTGATGTAGTAGCTATTCCAATTTTAGAAGCTTTAAAAATGGAATCAGATGCTAAAGAAAAAGTTATCAAAAAAGCTGAAAAATTCAATACTTTAAATAGATTTTAATCCTAGTTGTGATGCAATTAATGCATCACATTTTTTTATTAGATTCACCCATTTTGTTGGTGCTTAAAAAGGTCAAATTGTGGTATTATTTATAAGATAAATAAATTTATATAACTAAGGAAGGAAAAAATGGAAGCGTTAACAATTGTTTTAGTAATAATGAGTTTTATTATGATTTTTGTTTCCTTTTTAATGTCGCCAGATTCAAATGGTTTTTCAGGTGCTTTAGTAGGTAGCGGAGATTTAGAATTATTTAAACAATCAAAGGAAAGAGGTAGTAAAAAAGTTTTAAAATGATCAATGTTTACCCTTGGGTTGCTTTTACTCATTGGTGCCGTTCTTTTAAGATTTTTAATGAAATAACATGAATATAAAAGAGAAAGTTTTAAAGTATTTAAAAAGCTGCAAAAATAGTTCATTTGTGAAGCTAAGCCGTGATTTAAAAATTCCATTTAGCAAAAACAAAGAACTTAGCGACATTTTAAATGAATTACAAAAAGAATATAAAGTCTTTAGGGACAATAAAGATAATTATTATGCCCCTGAATTAATTGAAACTGTTGTTGGTCTTTTAAATGTTTCAAATAAAGGAACCTTTGGATTTGTTGATTATAATATCAATGAAGAAACAGGTGAAAAAGATAGTGTTTTTGTTAAAAACTTTAATTTCAAAACCGCAATTAATGGAGATTTAGTTCAAGTTAATGTTTATAAAAACCCAAGAGATGAAAATGACCAAAATAATGGAATTGTAACTGAAGTTTTAGAAAGAAACACTCACGAAATTGTTGGGTTTATTAAAAAAACAGAAAAAAGCAACACTGTTTTCTTTCAACCAATTGATGCTAAGTTAAAAAATAATAAATTTATTATCCTTCCTTCCAATGTTTCGTTTAAAGTTAATGATTTAGTTGCTGCTAGCGTTGTTGATTATAAAGAGCGCTACATCGAAATTAAAGTTGATAAAGTTATTACCAATGATGCTGATCCAATGGTGTTTGTTAAAGCTTTTATTGAGCAAGTCAAAGTTCCTGAAGCTTTCCCTGAAGAATTAAAAAATGAAACTGACAAAATACCACAAAATATTGATTTAGAAGATCAAAGTAACCGGGTAGATTTAACTGATCAAATGATTGTTACAATTGACGGTGATGATACTAAAGATTTTGATGATGCTATCACTGTTAAAAAACTTCCTAATGGAAATTACTTTTTAGGAGTTTATATTGCTGATGTTTCTTACTATGTGCAAGAGCATACTGAAATTAATAAAGAAGCCCTTAAACGTGGAACCAGCATCTATCTTGTAGATCGGGTAATCCCAATGCTTCCTTTTGAACTTTCTAACGGGATTTGTTCGCTTAACCCAAATGAAAAAAGATTTGTAATGGCTGCTGAAATGGAAATTGATAAATTTGGAAATAATGTTAATTGCAAGATATTCCAAGGAATTATCAAAAGTAAATTTAGACTCACATATAAACAAGTAGATAAGTATTTTAAAGAAAATTCAATCTTAGAAGAATATTCAAACCAGCAGGAAGTGTCAGAACTTAAAAAGATGCTTAATGAAGCTAAAGAACTTAGTTTAATTTTGCATAAATTTAAGGAAAATCAAGGTTATATTGATTTTGAAATTGATGAGCCAAAAATTAAACTTAATGAAGATGGAAGTGTTAAAGAAATCGTGATTCATAAGCGTGGATTTTCAGAAGTTTTAATTGAAGATTTTATGGTTAGAGCTAATGAAACTGTAGCTAAATATCTTTTTGACAACAAACTTCCACTTTTATATAGAATTCACGAAATTCCTGATTTTGAAAAGATTAATGCTTTAGAAAATTCATTAAAAGCAATTGGACTTACTCTTCCTGATATTGATTTAAGTGATATTAATCCACAACTTTTCTCACAATTTGCAGCGCAAATTAAAGATCAAAGAAATGATGATTTTGTTAAATTAAGCTTTTTAAGAACAATGCAAAAAGCGATTTATTCAACTGATAATGTTGGACACTTTGGTCTTGCTTCAAATTTTTATTGCCATTTTACTAGCCCAATTCGTCGTTATCCAGATTTAATTGTGCATCGCACTATTAGAAAATATTTAATCAACAATCACTCAAGAGATGATATTGATTCATACACAAGTGAAATTGAAAACTATGGAGTGCTTAATACCAAAAGCGAGCAAAAAGCAGTGCAAATTGAAAGAGATGTAAATGACTTAAAATTTGCTGAGTATCTTAAAGATAAAATTGGACAAACTTTTGATGCACAAATTCAAAGTATTTTGAATTTTGGATTCTTCATTAGCTTTGAATTTAAAGCAAGCGGACTTGTTCATAAAACTTCATTTTTTGACGGTGAATATGAAGCTAATGAAACACTTACAAGTGCTAAAGTAGGTCAAAATAAATTTAACATTGGTGACTGAGTTAAAGTTGTAGTTGTTGGTGTTGATCTTGTTGAAGGAAAAGTTGATTGTGTGTTAGAGAGCCAATATCCAAAATACTTAGAAAGCCAATCAAACTTAAAGGAAAATTTAAGATTTAAGCACACTGGAGCTAAAAGTGGAAAAAACAAGAAAACTAGTTAAAAACTACCTTGGTTATGATGGTAAATTATTTATTTACCAAGATAAATCAATGTTTAATTATTCAGTTGATACTATTTTGCTTGGTAATTTCATTTACCTTCACAAAAAGCACAAAAGAGCTTTGGAAATTGGAACTAACAATGGGGCGCTATCGATTTTTGTAGCTGCTCGTAAAAAAGATCTTAAAATTGACGCTGTTGAAATCCAAGAAAAAGCTATTGAAGTTGCTAAAATTAACGTTAGCGAAAACAACCTTGAAGATCAAATTAACTTAATTTGTCAGGATTTCAATGATTTTGTGTCTTGACATACTAAAAATGCGCAAAGAAAATATCCGGTTATTTTCTGTAATCCGCCTTTTTATCCATACGATAAAACTAAGTTTAGAAAAAATGTTTCTGAGGAAATGCTTATTGCTACTCATGAAATTAAACTCAATTTAGACCAGTTAATTTCAGGGTGTGCCAAAATCATTGAGCAAAAAGGTTTTTTAACTCTAGTTTTACCAGTAGAAAGAATGGTTGATGTTTTTGAAAGTATGCGTAAATATAAATTTGAACCAAAAAGGATTCAATTTTTAACCCCAAGAATTGGTGATAAACCAAAACTTGTGCTTATTGAAGCTAGATATCAATCAGGATGAGGTGTACATTTTTTACCAACAATTTATTTGCATGATTTAGATAAAAATGATCATGAATACACTGAAGAAGTGAAAAAACTTTATAGACCATTAATTGTAGAATAAGAGGTTCCAAATGAAAAAAACATTTTACATTACTACCCCAATTTATTATGCAAGTGGAAATTTACACATTGGGCATTTATATACTACAACTGTAGCTTGAGTAATTGCTAATTACAAAAAAGCCTTAGGTTATGATGTAAAAATGCTCACAGGTAGCGATGAGCATGGGCAAAAGATAGCTCAAAAAGCTGCTGAATCAAAGATGGATCCTCAAAGTTTTGTTGATAATTTAGTTGTGAAATATCACCAGTTATGAAAAGATTATCAAATTGATTTTGATATTTTTTCAAGAACAACCAACCCAAAACATAAAGATAGCGTAAGTAAAATTTTCGAATTTTTTAAAGAAAAAGGTTTTATTTACAAAGGTGAATATCAAGGGCTATATTCTGTTAGTGATGAAGAATTTGTTCTTGAAACACAAGCAGTTAAAAAAGATGGCAAGCTTTTTCACCCATTAAGTGGTCATGAACTTGTACTTGTTTCAGAAAAAACTTACTTTTTCAAAATGAGTCTTTTTACTGATTGATTAATCAATTACATTAAAGAGCACCCTAATTTTTTAGCTCCACTTAAAACAGTTAATGAAATTGAAAATAACTTCTTAAATAAAGGGGTTGAAGATCTTTCGGTAACAAGAACTAATGTATCTTGAGGAATTCCAGTTTCTTCAGATCCTGAGCACACTTTATATGTATGATTAGATGCTTTATGCAACTATATTACAATGCTTGGTTATGATCCAACTAACCCAAGCGGTAGTGAAGAATTTAATAAATACTGAGCTAGTGAAAATGCTGAAGTTGTTCATATTTTAGGAAAAGAAATCGCTCGTTTCCACATGATTTATTGACCTATTTTCCTTAAAGGTCTTAATTTAAAAATGCCAACTAGAATCCAAAGTCATGGTTGAATCGTGACTCCAACTGGAAAAATGTCTAAATCAAAAGGGAATGTAATTGATCCATATGATCTTCTTGAAAGTTTCCATCCTGAAATGGTTAAATATTACCTTGTGGCTCATATGAGCTTAGGTGAAGATGGAATTTTCGATTTAGAGCATTTTGTTGATGTAATTAACAGTGAATTAATTAATAATTACGGAAACTTAATTTCAAGAACTATCAAAATGTACCGTAATTCATTTGATAGTCCAATTAAATATAATGTTTCTAACTTAGAAATAGACCAAAAAATTGAAGAGTCAATTAAAAACTCAAAAGTTGAATTTATCTCACTCTTTGATGAATACAAAATTGATAAGGCCTTAAAAGTTGCAATTAATTTATCAAGCGAACTTAATAAGTATATTGATGAAACTGCGCCTTGAACACTTAAAGAAAATCTTCCAAGACTTGAGCAAGTCTTAATTAGACTTTTAAATGGAATTTATGCAATTTCAAGCTACTTACAAGTGGTTTTAAAATCAAAAGCCCAGGAAGTATCAAAAGTTTTAAATATTGATAGTTTTGATATGGATAAAATTGATGATTTTCATAAATTTGATAATGTCTTACCAGAAGATTCATACATTCTTTTTAAAAGAATTGTAAAAAAATAGGAGTTAATATGATTTACGCAAGAGCTACACTTTATAAAGTTGATGAAGAAAAATTAAAAGGTTTTATTGATTATTTATACATTTTTGCCAAGAAAGTTTGCATTCAAAATACTAACTTAAGTTTTGAATATGGACTTGAAAACAAAGGTGATGTTTATGTAATTGAACGTTGATCTACTGAAGAAGAATATAAAAAATTCATTGCTGAAAAGGAATTTAAAACTGAACTAGCAACCCTTTCAAAAATGGCAAAAAATGTACATATTTTATACCAAATGACTACAAAAAGATAATTTTGCGAATTTGAACCAGCATTAGGTTCATTTTCTTTTGCCTTATTTGAACATCTTTCTAAATTAGCGCCTCTAAGCGCTCTTTTTTTTTTTTTTTTGTTAGGATCTAAATGTCCCTAATTTAAGGAACTAAATGGTAATTTGCTTATATAGTCAAAATTCCCTTTTTATTCCCTTTTAAATATAATTTATTATGCAAATTATAGGGGAAAATGGATTTTTAATAATTAAGGGTAAGTTAAAAAATCAAGTATAATTTTCATATAAATAACAAATTAAATTATCACAAAATATTTAACGAATTTATAATGAAATTCTACTCACTTTAATTTATATTGAAAAGTCCCTATTTAATGAGAAAAATATTCCCCAAAATTATTTGATCATTATTTATCATGAGAGGATTAATGATATGAAAAGATTTAAGAGAATTTGTTTATTAAGCTCAACATTTATTGGGAGCTCAATTTTACCTGCTGTTTTATTATCAGCAAGTTCCAATCCAGTTATTGCTAGTGAAAACACTTCAGGTGAAGTGGCTGCAAATGTAGTAACTGATAATAATATAACTGTTCCAGAATTTTTAGCAGAGCCAGATCAAGTTATCAAAGGTAACTCAAATGGTTTATCTTTTGTATTTAGTGATGAACAATCTTACAAATATAATCTTAAATATGGTCAAGGAAGAAGAACCAACTACTACTTTAACCCAGGAGCTCAACCTGGAGTGTATCAGGATAAGGATAAAACAATTGCTAGCCTTAAGATGCTAAATCCAAATGGTTGACAAGATGAAGAGCAAGAATGAGAACTTACTTTAAATAGAAACGCAACTTTCGCTAAAGAAGATATCGGTGGATTTTGAAATTTAGGTGATAGATGAAGTAGAAACCCAAGATTTGGGATTCTTATTTCTAGAGCTTTAGAGCTTGTTCCTGATACTTTTGAAATCATTACTTATAAAACAACTTGAACTGAAGAAGAGCTTTCTAGAACTAAAGTAGCTAGAATGGATAATAAACCAGAAAATTTACAATTTTCTCAAGATGTAGTAGTAAATAGTTTCCCACACCCAGCTTCTGGTGGTAGAAGTGGTAAAATTAAAGACCTTTATCGTTGAACAAGCTACTACCACGATGGACAATTAGTGCCTACTTGAAAAGTTATTGATGAATACAAAAAGAGAGCTTATTCTTGAGATCCAGGTTATGGAGTTGGTTCAGATCCAGTTCGTGCAGCTTTTTTAGATAATTGACAACTTCCAAGCACATATAACAATGGTAATTATGGCTACCCATTATCAAATGAAAGATATAAAATTTTAAATGATATTGGAACTATTATTGGTATGGGATTTGATACTCCATATGGAATGGGTTTCCCAAATGGATACACTGATCAAAACTGATTCAAAATTAAATTTAAAACTAGATTAAATGAGCTTCTTTTTACTCAAAGCAAACCAAATCCAGAAGTAGATAATTTAGGAATTAAAAATGCATATGTTTTAGGTGCATTCACTTCTTATGATTGATCATACTTTATTCAAAGTGTTGATTATAAAATAGCTGCAGTTACTAGTCAAGATATTAGAAACTACTCAGTGGATTTAAAAGAATTTAAACAAAATCCAGATACGCCTTACCAGCTTCCTAATGCAAGCTTTGTTTTAAAATATAATGGAAAAATAGTTGATGGATCATCATTTAACAATAGCAAAGATGAAAATGCAAGCAAATGATGAACTAGAAAATATGGTTCAATTGATATTTCAAAAGGTAGAGAAGTTTATGATAATTTAGATAAATGAGAGCTTGAAGTTACTTTTAAAAATACAGACCAAGATTTTTGAATTGTTAAACAAAATAAAGTTTATAATTCGGCTACAAAAAATGTTACTTTCAATTTAGAATATGTTATTGATGAGATTAAACATGAAAGAAATGAAGCTATAAAAGCTCTCGAATCATTTGAAAACCTTAACCAGGCTCAAAAAAATTTCTATAAAGCTAAAATTAATGAAGCTAATACCATTGATGATTTAAGAAACTTAATTGACGTGAATAATGATAACATTGGTGAAATTAAGAACTTAGATGATAAAATGGCTTCACTCAAACTTAAAAAGCAAGAAGCAAGAGATTTTCTTGATAATCGTGCTAATTTAATTAACAAAACCGAAAGAGCTACTCTTGAGGGTTTAATTGACCAAATTAATGCAGATTTAACTTCAGAAACTAATGCTATTGATAATGAAAAAATCAACTCATACATTAAGCAAGTTGATGATATTATTGCTAAAGTTTTTGATGCTAAATTTAAGGAATACCTAAAAACTTTAAATAATCTTAATGATGCTCAAAAACAACTTCTTATAAGCAAATTTGATGAAGAAGTAGCTGCTGGTAAAAGAAGTAATAACGATATTTATGAAGAATATCAACAAAAAGCTAGCTCTTTAGATAAAGCAATGGAAGCTCTTAACCAAAAAGTTGCAAGCGCTGATGATGTTAAAAATAATTCAAATTACATTAATGCTAACCATAATAAAAAAGAAGCTTTAGATAACGCACTTAATAATGCTGCTTCGAAGTTAAATAATCCACTTGATCTAAATGAAGTTAATAGCTTAGCAGCAGCTATAGAAACAGCTAAAAATAATTTAGATGGAAATATCAATTTAGCTAAAGCTAAAAATGATATTAATGCCAAAATTGATGCAATTGATAACTCAGTGCTTTCAGCATCTGATAAAGCTAAATTAAAAGAAAAAGTTAATGCAGCTACAGTTATTAATAATAATTCTGATGCTACAAATTGAAATAGTACAAACAGCATTAACGAATTTGTTGATAAATTAGCAAGTAAGCTTAGCGAATTAAAAGCTAATTTAGATAAAGAAGCAAGCGTTAAAGCAAGCAAAAACTACACTAATTCAAACGAAAATAAAAGGCAAGCATATGATAATGCTGCTAGCGAAGCAAAAACTTGAGCAAATAATGTAAATAAAACTGCTAGTCAAAGCTTTGAAGAGATTTTAAACAAATTAAGCTCTTTAAATAATGATTTAGAAACCGCCTTAGCTAACCTTGATGGTAATGATGAACTTACAAATGCCAAAGCAGAAGCAATTAGTCTTCTTGAAGCTAAAAAATACTTAAATAGCGCTCAAAAACAAGCGCTTAAAAAGAAAATTAATGCAACTTCTAATTTAGATGAGCTTAACAGCCTTAAAAATAATATTAACTCTTTAGATAATGCAATGCACGAGCTTATTAACGCTGTTGATATGCATTCTGGAAGAGATGCAAATGATGCTAAAGGACTTGAAGCTATTGATAAAGCAAGCTCAAGAGATAAAACGGATAAATTCCTCAAAGCTACAAATAAAGCAGCTTACTTAATAGCTCTTGATAAAGCAAAAGTAATTATTGCTAGCACCCCTGAGCTTTCATTAACCAAATTAAATCAAGCTAAAGATAACATTAATTTAACTTACCAAGCACTTAATGGTGATAGCGTTAAAGCACTTAGCGATGCAAAAGAGAAAGCTCTAAATACTATTAGTAACTTGCCATATTTAAATAATTATCAAAAAGAAGCCCTTAAAGAAAAAGTCCGTTTCGAAAGTAACCTTGAGAAAGTTAAAGAAATTGAAAGTAGTGCCTTAAAATTAAATAGTGCAATGAAAACACTTCAAGATTCACTTAAACTTGATCCAAGTAGAAAAGCTAGCGATAAATATAGATATGCAACAAATGCTAGTGATTATGATCAAGCTTTAGCTAAAGCGCAAAAAGTTAATCAAGGTTCACGTTTGATTAATGAACTTGATCCGGTTAATGTTCTAAAAGCGCAAAGTAACCTTGAAAAAGCTTATAACCTTTTAAATGGACAAACTGTTAAAAACCTTATTGATACTAAAGAAGATGCAAGTGAGTTTTTAGAAAATAATTCAAGCAACCTTAATAACTCACAAAAAGAAGAACTTAAACACTTAATTGATAATGCAAATTCAGTTGATCAAATTGCTAAAATTAAAGATTTAATTTCTAAATTAAATAATGCAATGGATAAGTTAAATGAATCACTTAACTTAGATTCAAATAGACAAACAGAAGATAAATTTATTGAAGCAAGCAACCAAAATGATTATTTAGATGCAATTTCTAATGCAAAAGAAATCAAAGATAGCAACTCATTAAATGTTAACGACATTCTTGAAGCAAAAGATAAAATCGAAAATGCTTATAATAATCTTGATGGAAATGTTGTAAAAGAAATCCGTGATGCTAAAGAGAATGCATCAAATGATATTAATAACTTACCAGTTATTAATGATGCTCAAAAAGAAGCTTTAAAAGATAAAATTAATTCTGCAACTACTAAAGAAGAAATTGATGCAATTATTGACCTTGCAAATAAAGTAAATGAAGCTACTAAAGATTTAATTAATTCAGTAGATGCACATTCTGGAAGAGAAGCAAATCCTGAAAAAGGTCTTGAAGCAATTTCTGAAGAACAAGCTAGAAAAAATAGTGATAGTTTTAAAAATGCTAAAGATCCACAAAGCTACTTAGATGCTCTTAAAGAAGGGCAAGAGTTACTTAATTCTAACGACGTAGATTCAATTTTAAATGTCGATAAAACTAAAGATGCTGCTTCAAAAATTGAAAATGCTTACAAAAAACTTGCACCAGTTAAATTTGATCGAAAATCACTTTGATACATTTGATTAATTTTAGGTCTTGTATTAGTGCCATTCTTTGTTTTAATCTTTATTGCTTGAAAAAGATCAAGAAATAAACAATCTTAATAACTAACCATCTCTAACCAGGAGATGGTTTTTGTTTAATTAAGGATACTAAAGTGCGCTAATTAAGTGTTTAATTTTCCTGCGTTTCCCACTTAAGTGAGTTTTTTTACATTTTCGCAGCAGTACATATTTATCTAATAAATATGTAAAAAACCTAGTAATTTACTAGGTAAAATATGATATAATATGTGCATGCAAGCAAAAACAAAAGAAAAAAGAACATGAATATTGTGTGTTTCTAAACAAAAAGCAGGTACATATATACAGGTCGGGTGCAGAAAAATAAAAGGCACAGGATATGAAACGAGATTTGGGGTTGGATATGAACATGACTTTGAGAAGTATCAAAAAAATTCAATTGAAAAAATCAAAATGCTTGTTAAAGACATACCTTTAACAACTCCCAAAGAAGAAATTATTGAAATTATTAATCAAAAGTTTAAAGAAAACAAAAATGATCTTGTTGAATATAGAAAAAGATTTAAGGGATATGAACTTGTTTCTTCGTTGGTTGATCATTTTGACATTTTTAAAGACTGTCATAAAACAAAATCAGTAAGTTTAAAAGAAGTTGTGATGCAACAAATTTATCAAAGATTAAAAGAGCCATTAAGTATTTTAGGCACTTTCAATAGTCTAAAAAAAGAACAAGAATTTGTTTATTCTAAAAATTCTTTTTACAGATCGTTAGATTACATCGCTGAAAATAGGGGGCAAATTTTACAAAATGTAAATTCAGTTCTTGTAAATGAACACAAAAAAGATGTAGAAATCATATGATATGATTCCACCACTACTTATTTTGAAACTTTTAGTAGAGAAGGGTACAAAAAACCTGGTTATTCAAAGGACGGTAAGTTTAAAGAAGATCAAATTGTTATTGGGCTAGCAACTGATTCAAACGGAATTCCACTACATTACAAAGTCTTTCCTGGAAATACAACAGATGCAAACACATTCATCCCTTTTGTCTTGGAAATTCAAAAAATATATAAGATAAAACAAATTACAATTATCGCTGATAAAGGTATGTCTTTAAACAAAAACATCAGATTTTTAGAGTCCAAAGGTTTAAAATTCATTATTTCTTACCGGATGAAAACAGGAACAAAAGACTTTAAAGAATTTGTTTTAAACCAAGAAGGTTATATTCATTCTAAAACCGGTTTAGTGCATAAATCAGAAGAATTTCTTTCTCAATATAGAAACGGTAGAATCAATGGAAAAATAAGAAAAAGAATCATTACTTTTAGTAAGAAGAGAGCAAGAAAAGATGCAGAAGATAGACAAATTTTAATCAATAACTTCCTCAAGAAAGCTAAAAACGGAAAAGTTTCTTATGAAGATATTGCAGGCGGGAAGAAATATAGATTCTTTAAAGCTGTTGACAAATCTGGTTATTATGAACTTGATAACGAAAAGATTTTGCAAGATGAAAAATTCGATGGATATTATGTTTACGAGACAAATAGACATGATTTAACTCCTGATCAAATTGTAGATTTATATGCAAAACAATGAAAAGTTGAAGAGAATTTTAGAAGCTTAAAGAGTAGATTAGTTCTTAGACCCATGTATTTATCAAGTTGGAAACACATTACTGGTTATATCTGTCTTTGCTTTTTAAGTTTAGTTTTAATGAAATTCTTAGTTTTCAAAATTAATGATTTAATAGGTTTATCTCAAAAAGATAAATTTACAGAACATAGATTAAACAAAATGATTAATGACATTATAGAAGTTGAAGAAAAATTCAACAATAAAACAGTCAAAATTTTCGATATTAAAGATAAAAGTTTGGAAGATAGTTGAAATGACTATCTATTAATTCAAAAAGTTTTAGAAATGATTAAAAAGTAAAAATAAATATCCGCTTCAAACGGATATTTTGCTTTTCCTAAGTTTGACACTTTTAAAACTTAAAACGACGAATAACCCTACAATATAGAGCTATTCGTCGTTTTTATATCACAATTCCTATATAGTAAATTTTACGTCTTCACATTTACCAATAGTTTCAATTGGTTTAAGTCCAAGAACTTTTAATATAGTTTTGAACTCTTCAGATTCTTCTGATTTAATATAAGTATTTATTTCTGGGATAATTGATAATTTTTGATTTTTAATTGATTCAATTATTTTATTCGTAGGAAGCGGATAACCACAATATTCAAGAACAAATTCTAAATATCTTTGAATCGTGAGTGCAAGGAAGCAAATTAAAAAATGTCCTTTGATTGTCTTTTCAGTTGAAAGATAAATTGGTCTTACTTCAAAGTTTGTTTTCATCACTCTAAAACTTTCTTCTATTTTTCAAAGTTTTGAATATTGTTCAATAATTTCCATTTCATCCATATCTTCATGAGATGTTAAAATTCCATAAAATCCATCTGCGGCTTCATCTTTCAAAATCGCTTGATGATCTAACTCAACTTCGTTAGCTGAAAGTTTTAAATACTTCTTACCACCTCTTTTCATTTCTGATTTTATAGCTGATAAATTGAGTAATTTTTCAGCTTTTTTAATAAGTCTTTCACGATCTTTTTTATCTTTTCTTTGTCTCTTTCCAGAGAAAGTTAAAATCAGTTTATTGTCAATTTCATAAAAGGTATTATTAGATTTAAAAAGCTCTTTGTGATCTTGTTTTTTCACACTGAATTCTTCATACATCATTTTATATGTATCAAGATCATAAATTCCTTCAATTTTATTTTCTTTACCTTTGATTTTGTAAGCCATTATGTAATCGTATCCTGCTTGTTTTATGGCTAATAAGTTACTTTTTGAGTTTAAACCTCTATCTGCAACAATAGTAATTTTATCTATACCTAAGTCTCTTTTTATATTCTCTAAAACAGGTTTTAAAGTCAAGAAATCAGATGTGTTTCCAGGGAATAAATCATAATAAATCGGTATTCCCATATCGTCGATTAAAAGACCTAAAACAACTTGAGTTTGGTTAACTTTATTGTCTTTTGAAAAACCAAATTTTCTAAGTTCATCAGGTATAAAACTTTCAAAATAAACAGTTGTAACGTCATAGAAACAGAATGTTAAATTTCTGTTAATTTTGTCTACAAATTGTTCATTTAAATGTTTTAAAATATCCGCTTTTTTATCCTGTAAAAACTCAAGTGATCTATAAATGTCTTTCAAACTATCATCAAATTTGTATCAATATTTTTTAATTTTTTCAACTGAACTTCTTTTAGAAGATGGTTCTAAAATTCTTGTTAAAATTAGCATTTTTGTAATTGATGCTAGGTCATATTTTGACCTACTATTTTTCTTTTGTAAGTCATTTAAGAAATTTGGTAATTCTAGATAATTTATGATTTCTTCGTAAACTAAATTTCCATATCCTTTAATTTCTGTTCCTTTAAATTTGTCCAATTTTAAAGAATTCATGATTTGTAAAATTTGTTCGTTTCTATCTTTTTGTTTTTGATTTTTCTTTGAACTAACAGATTCTTTTAATTCTTCAATGAAGTTTGGATTATCTTTTGTAAGATCTTCTAATTTACCTAAAAATTTTACTTCTCTAATTTTTGGTTTTTTAGTTTCTTTATCTCAATATGATTCTACGATTCTTACATATTGTGTTTTATTCTTTTTGATGATTTGTACTGATGCCATAATTTGTCCTTTTTACCATATTATACCATATATTTACTATATATGAAATAAAAAAATAAAAAATTTCTTAATATATGTAATATATTAAGAAATTCAAAAAGTCTTAAAAAAGACCAAAGTGTCAAAGTTAGGAGTTGAAATGACTATCTATTAATTCAAAAAGTTTTAGAAATGATTAAAAAGTAAAAATAAATATCCGCTTCAAACGGATATTTTGCTTTTTATACTAGCAAGTGGGAAACGCAGGTTTGTTTTAATCTTTATTGCTTGAAAAAGATCAAGAAATAAACAATCTTAATAACTAACCATCTCTAACCAGGAGATGGGCTCGATTGTAAGTTGCATTGCAACGCGGGGGGGAAACAAAAACACAAGAAAAAAAGGCATGGCTATACGCCACGCTTTTTTTCTTGTGTTTTTGTTTCCTTGGTTTTTGTGGTTTTTTATAAAGGAAAAAATAATTAATAAAAAAGCAATTTATTTAAAAAACAATGGTAAAGCAGTGTTTATTTAAGTAATATTTCGCTTTTATTAAAAATTATAAAAATTAAAGATTTTTCAAAAGGCAGAAAGTTGAAAAGAACAAACAAAAGAGAAAAAAAGCAACAAAAATACCATTTCTATTGCGTTAGGAACGGTATTTTTGTTGCACTGGAGATTACACTCAAGCCCATCTCTAACCAGGAGATGGTTTTTGTTTAATTAAGGATACTAAAGTGCGCTAATTAAGTGTTTAATTTTAAGTAAAGTGTGGTAAATTGTGAAAAAAACTATAAATCCTGAGTTTACAAGTTGAGCCTATTTTTTAGGCTCATTTTTTTATACATATATCAAAGATATATGACCTAAAGAAAAAATATTTTTTTACTTACATTACACACATAAAATGATATAATAAGAGCATGAGTTACAGTTTATGCAAGAAAAAACAAAATGGAAAATATTATTTAGTTTTAGCTATTTCTAAAGGTTTTAAAAAAGGTTATGGAAATCAGATTGGTCTAGGATACTGAGAAGATATCAAAGAAAAGTATGGATTATCTTCAATTGAAGATATGAAAGAAATAGCAAAAAAAGTAGATACATCTTTAGATAAAGCTGTTGCAAAAGAAGAATTTTTTAAATTATTAAAATCCACTTCTGTAAAAACAAGTATCCAAAATATTGGAGTTGATTTAATTTATAAAGTTATTAAAGAATTAGATTTATTTTCAGCATTACCAAAAAGTAAACATAAATCGTTAGAAGAAGTTTTGGAATTTTTCATAGCAACTAGAATTATCCTTCCAAGAAGCTATATGTCACAATATAAAAATAAAAGTGATTTTATAAATGATATTAATGTTACAAAATCATCAATATATAACTATCTTGATGTTATTTTCGAAAATAAGAATTCTGTTTTAGTCAATTTATTTCAAAAAATAAATGAATTTACAAATCGTAATAATAAAGTTATTCACTTCGATAACACAACAGTTTATTTTGAAAGCTTTACAAGAGAAGGAATAAGAAAAAACGGTTTTTCAAAAGACGGAAAACACAATGAAGATCAAGTAGTCATAGCAATGGCTGTAGATGAAAACGGAATACCAATACACTATAAAGTTTTTCCAGGTAACACAACTGATGGTAAAACAATGTTATCCTTTGTTTTAGAACTTCAATCAATCTACAAAATAAAGGATATTACAATAGTTGCAGATCGTGGAATAAATAACAACGCAAACTTACGTTTTCTAGAGCAAAAAGGAATTAAATACATATTTCAAAAAAGATTAGATACATTAAGTATTGGAATGAAAAAATTCATTCTTGAAGACAAACATTATGTTTTTAGAGATGAAATGTTTTGGAAAGAACAACTTGTTGAATCTGTTTGAAATAAAAATAGATTTAATGGTAAATATAGAAAGTGATGTGTATTTTTTAGCCCTGGTAAAAAGACTTTAGATAAATTAAAAAGAAATAATTTTATTGATAAATTGAACAAGAAAACTATTAATGGAGAACTACCACTTAGTTCCTTAGTTCCAGAATACAAGAAGAAATATATGGATATTGATGGTAAAACAATAGGAAAATTAAATTGAGAAAAAATTAAGAAAAAAGAATCTGAAGATGGTTTTTACATTATTGAAACTAATATTCTTGATTTAACACCTGAAAAAGCTAATGAAATTTATAGAAAACAATAAAAAGTTGAAGAAAATTTCAGAACATTAAAATCTTCTTTACAAGTTAGGCCTGTTTTTGTTCATAACGAAAAACATATACTTGCACATCTTTTATTATGCTTTCTTGCTCTTGTTGTTTTAAAATATTGTCTTTATAAATTGAAAAAATATTATGAAAGCAATGGAGAAATACAAAAAGTTACATTAGATTTATTTGTAGATTCATTAAGAATGATGACTATAACAAGAAAAGAAGTAAATGACAAAGTAGTTCAAGAGATAATTAATGATCTGGATGAAAACCACAAAGAAAATATAAAAATTTATAAAGATTTTATTGCATGTATGAGTTAATTCTATGTGTGTAATTTTGATTATCAAAAACGAATACACCTTATTTATAGATGTATTCGTTTTTTATAGTGTCTCAACTTGGAAACTCAGGAAAAAAGCTCTTTTTTGTATTATAATTTATGATATTTTGTGTTATAAAATTATATTGTAAAATTATAAATAAATAAAAAATGGTAAATTGAAAGAGAAGTTTATGAAAAAAAGAATTAATAAGAGATTATTATTAACATTACCAATGGTGGGAGTAGCGTTCCTACCGTTGAGTTTTATCAACATTCAGACAAGTAAAACATACAGAAAAGATGATGGACAGCAAATTACTTTTGATCAATTCAATAATTTTATTAGTGATAACAAGTGAACTGAGCCTAATTTTAGTAGGTATGCCAAAGAGTGAAATAATAGTAATTCAAATAGTTGGTCTGTCGCTGATGCTACAAATGGAGCTGAAACGATTGAACCTATTCCTTATTTCTATAAGAAGAATGTTTTTATAGGTAACTTTATAAAAGATGGTACAGGATATAGACCTTGAGATTCTTATAGAAACGAACCTGGTGGTTGATTCATTGGTGGTAGAGGTTTTTCTAAAGCGGATGGTACAAAAACATTTAAAATAGCTTTCCATAGAAGCACTATGAGACTTGATGAGCGTAGATGAGTTGGTGGTTTTTACATATCAAATGATTTGGTGTTAACTGGTAACATTATAGTCAGTCTTTTTTCATTAGATAGAAATAATAACGTTACTAATAGACGTGAAAATACAGATACAATTAATTGAAGATTTATTGGTATAAATGAAAATGATGATTACAACACTTTAAAGCAAATCAATCCATTTAAAGATAATTCTGCATTAGATTTAAAAGATGGTAATGATGTAAAACTTTCTGTAAGAAGTATAGATGGCTCAAAAACAATTCCTTTTTCTTGAGCTAGATATTATTCAGCGTATGAAGGCCAAGAAAAAAGAAATCAAGTTAATGATATTATTATGAATCGTAATGTTGATTTCAATGATGGTAGTGGTACAGGAACATTTTTACAAGGATTAAAATTACTTCCAAGAGATGCATTCACAGATACCCCTTATAACTCAATGAGCAGAAACTTAGGTGCATATTTTGAATTTTATGTACTTACTGAAAGCAATGTAGAATCTAATAATGGTGTTATTATTGAATTTACTGTCAAACCAAATGATCGAGAAGCGGAACCTGGACAGTCTCCGATGGAATATGTAGGAGAATCTTTTGTCGGGGCCGGTATTAGTATTCCGCATAAATATATTGGTCAATACTGATTTGGATCTTTAGGATTTCACGCACAAGCTAAAAGAAATCAAACTTGAATTAAGAGATTTATTACAAAAGAAAAAGTTAAATCTTATGAAAATGTAGCTGATCAAATTAACTATACAGAAGATGAAGAACTTCCACAAACAACATTAGAAATATATGAGCCAAAAAACGGAGCTCGAACTAAATTATATGATGTTAATAAAGATAGATTTGATGATGTTAAATTTCAAAAATCTTTAAAAGGAGAAAAAAATAAATCATATTTCACTAAAAACATTTTTAACGATGAAAGTCGGATTACTTCTTATGATCAAATGACAATAAAAGTAGCATTTAAAAATGAACAAGATAAAAAGAAATGAAAAATTAAAGATGAATATAGAATTTTAACTGGTATGTCAACCGATCTTAGAAATTACTGATCTTTTGAAGATATTGAATACGATCTTACCGATAGATATAAGTTAATAAAATTAATCGATAAAAGTGAATATTTAACAAAAGCGCAAAAAGATTATTTAAAAAATGATTATTTAAATCAACTTTTTGGTAGTACGGATGTCAATGATTTTCCTGCTGATGATACAAGATCATTCCAAAGTGCTGTTACCGAAATAAAAAGATGAGATCTTGCTCAAAAAAGTTTAGAACTTGCATATCAAGAGTTAAAAAGCTATACGACTAGTGACAACAAAACTTTAAAAAATGGTCAACAAAGTGAATATACAAATAGAGAAGACTATATTTTTAGTGATAAAACAATAAGAGATGAAATTGAAACAGCATTAGAAAATGCTAAGCCATTTGCTGATTTACAAACAACATCAAATCCAAGTGGAAAAGATAGAAATTCTGCTGACATTCCATTAATGAAGTTAAGCGAACCTACAAATAATAATTTAAAAACTTCTCTTTTAGCATTAAAGAGTAAACTTTCTAAAATGAACGGTAGAACTTACTTAGATGCAGAAAAACAAAAATTAGATAATAATAATTTATCAATATTACAAGCTAATAGCGCAAATATTACTAAAGCTAAAGAATTATTCAATAGTTACTCAAATCAAATAGCAAATGGTTATGACCAAGCAGCGTCAAAAGCTTGAATTAATAATGATTTAACAAATAATCCACAAGGAACACTTGAAAGAGAAAAACTTAATAATTATGTTCAAAAAGTAACTGAGTTATCAAATGAATATGATAAATTAAAAGAATTACATCAAATCACAAGCACTCTAAATCAAGATAGCCCTGTTGTAAAATATTCGGAAGATTCAATAAAGAATTCATTTAATCAAGATAATACAAGTGTTAACAATTTAGTTAACGGAATTCAAAATGGAACAACAGATTTATTTTCAAATACACAAAGATTTGAAGAAGCAACAAATAATTCAAATCAAAATAGTGTTAAAAATACGCGTGAAAGACTAGAAACAACACTAAAACAACTTGATGGAAATAAAAGAGAAGCAATTAAAGAATTAGATGGGTTTAAAAATTTAACATCTCCAAATCCACAAGGACAAAATGTTGATTCTAAAGCTAAAGTTAATGCATTACCTTCTAATTTTGTAGATAATGGAACTTCGATTACAAATAATCTTGTAAATAATAATGTTGAACTTGGCAAAATAATGAATGAAGCGTGAGAAACAGCAAAAACTAATTTTAAAGAAAAAATTAATGCTCTTTCTAATTTAACAGATACACAAAAAGAACATTTTAAAAATCAAGTAACTGATGATAAGAAATACTCAACTGGTTTATTATATTTTGATGATCGTAATTTAGACTTTACTAATCCTACTTTCTCTAACCTAACTCCACTTAATACAAATATGGGTGATTTAAAGAGTTATTATGATTCATTGGAATCTTCAATGAAAGATGGAACTGATGAAAGATATTTATTCGCAGACCTAAATTACAAAAATGAATATGAAAAGCAACTTTTACGTACTAAACAATTTTTAGGAATTCCACTTACAGAAGCTGAAAGAAACAGTTCTAATTATGTAGAAGTTCCGGCAAGTGAATTAGTTGATCCTACAAAAGTACAGGAAGCCAAAAACCAATTAGAAGCTGCTAAGAATAATCTTAATGGTATTCCGTTCTCACCAGAAATTGAAAAGCTTGCATATTTAAGCGATACTTTAAAATCACAAATTAAAAAAGAGAAAGAAACTTTAAATAATCAAGCTCCAGCAATTATTAATTTACGCGAAAAAGCAATTGAACTTAACAACAAAGCTAAAGAATTAATCGATTTAATGAAGGATGTTGTTCAAAATAAACAAAACGAGAACTATGCAGATTATGCAAATGCATCTGATGAAACAAAAAATCCTTTCGATGAAGAAATTAATTTAATTAAAGATCTTTTTGAAGGCGATTTTGCAACAAATGGTTATGTAAAACTTAAAGGTGCAGACCCTGAACCAAGTTCTTGAACTGATTTTACAAATTCTAAAATAACACAAGTTCAAGAAAGAATAAACCAATTAAAAGCCAAATTAAATGCCTTAGATGGTGAAGAAATTAAAGCAGAACAAGAAAGAATTAATAATCTTGCAATTACATACGATTATCCTAACGATTTAAAACGCAATATTTTACCATCAGAAGTAGCTGCTAGTGAGCACTGATCTGAATTTACTCATACTGTCCAACCAGAAAATGCTCAAGATTTTGAAGTTAGAATTGTAGATGTAACTCCACAAGCTGATGATTTTGAGCCAGGTACTGTTAATGTTACTTATGAAGTGGTATCTACAAAATTCCCTTCGATTTCAAAGAGAATTGTTTCAACCAAAAATCAAGATATCACAGGATTTTTAACAGCTAGAGAAAAAGAATTTAGACTTAAAAAAGCTGAAATCATTGAAAAAATTAATAATTTAGCTAACCAAGGAAAATTAACTCCTGAACAAAAAGCTCAATTGTTAAATGAAGTAAATGCGCTAAGTTATGAAAATGGAAATACTCCAGATGATTTAAATTTAATTAATAATAAAATCGATGCTCTTGTTGATGCTAATAAAGTTATCGATGATTTACCTAATTTAACAGATGATCAAAAAGCACAATTAAAATCACGTTATTTAACTGATAATTCACCTGAAAATATTAATAAAATCCAAAGAGAAGCTCAAAATCTAGATGATTTAATAGGTAAGTTAAAAGAAAAAATACAAGCTGCTGAAAATACTAAAAATGAACCAATTTACACAAAAGATCAGCAAGATAGAAAAGATGCATTTGATCAAGCTTTAGAAGAAGCTAAAAACAAATTAAATGAAATCTTAGCCAAAGATCTTACTAACGAAGATTTACCTACTCTTGCTAAAGAAATTGATAATCCAGATCAAACTCAGCCAGGTGTTATTCAAAAATTAGATAAAGCAAGCGATGATCTTGATGGTAATAGACATGATTTACTTAGCAAAGTTAGAAATTTTGCTCATTTAGAAGCAGATGATTTAACATGACTAGATGATGAAATTAATAGATTACCAAAAAGACCGACCGAACAACAACAAAAAGCTATTTTAAATAAAGCACTTGAGCGTTGTAAGTTAAATGCTAAAAAGAAAATTAAAGCTTTAAAATTATTAACAGATGCCGAAAAACAAGCATATGAACAAGAAATCGATCAAATTACGTTACATACAGCAAGCAATGGAATTGATCCAGAAGTAGATTCAAATAATCAACAAATAAAATATAACGTTGATATTGACTCTATTTTAGAGAGAGCAAATCAAGATGAACTTACAAAACGTAAAGCTATCGGAAAACTTTACGGTGATAATGAATTAAGTATTTTACCTGCTTACGAACATCTTAATGACAACCAAAAAGCTTATTTAAAAAATTTAATCATTAATAATCCAACTTCTGAAACAACAAGAATCTTACAAGAAGCACAAGATACAAATGATGCAATGAAAATGTATAAAGATCTTTTTGTAAGCTCAGATAATCAAGAACCTAATAATGTTAAACCATCTGACAAAACCGATTATCTTGATGCATCTGAAAACGTTAAAAATCTTTTTGACCTTGGTCTTGAAAATCGTGATAGCATAGTAGCTTCTAATGGTGAATTAAAAACTTTAGATGAACTTATTAGCTATAAAAAAGACTCAAACAATAATTTTATTCTTGACGAAAACGGAAATAAAGTTATCGATCTAGAAAACGGATTAATAGGTAATTTAATTAAAGCTAGAAATGATTTAGATGGTGATGAAAGGCTAGCAAAACGTAAAGAAGAGCTAGCTAAAAGATTAGATAAAGATAATTCACAACCACCTGTATTGCTTGAGTTTTTAATAGACAATCAATTAGAAAAAGCTAAAGAAAAACTTGCAGATAGCAGCATTGATCGTATTTCAAAAGTTGATGACCTTGAAGATAATTTAGTTCATTTAAATGATGAAATGCAAAAAATGTTAATGTACATCGAAAGTAAAAATGGTAATCCAGACAAAGGAATGACTCCTTTCACTCAGACATTAATGTATACTGGTTCGTTTGATGATAAACGTAAAGCATATGATGATGCTCTAAAAGAAGCGGAAGAATATCTTGCTACTTTAAAAGCTTCAAATAATCCTGATGAAATTCTTAATTCAACTAAGCTCGAAGAAATTAACAAAAAAATTGCAAAAGCAATTGAAAACTTAGATGGTGAAAAGAATATGGATAAACTTCAAAATGAAGCGCTTGAAAAAATTAATTCATATCAAAATCTTAATGATGCCCAAAAAGAAATGCTTAAAATGGAAGTTTTAAATGCTAGAACTCCTGAAGATCTTTTAGGTAATGCTAATAAACAAGGTTTAAATGACAAAGCTAAAGAATTAAACGATCAAATGGGCATTCTTAATGAATTAACTAAAAATGAAAAAGGTGAAAACCCTGATACAACAAATACTAAAACAACAACAGGTTATATCGATTCGGATAATGAACCGTATGAAGTTACAAATCCTGATGGAACTAAATCTGAGTCAACTCTTGGTAAAAAAGATGCATATGATAAGTATATTCATGATGCAGATAATCTTTATCAACCAAATGATGTCGCAAATAGTGATGGAAGTGGTGGATCTACAAGAGTAGATACTTCGAACAAAAATGCACAAACAGATCCTAATGTTGTTAAAGAATTAATTGTAAAATTAAAAGAAGCAAAAGAAGCACTTAACGGTGATGATAAATTCGGAGCAGAAAAAGAAAGATTACTCAAATCAATTCATAATCAAGATAATGAACTTAATATCAAATATCCTAATTTAAATCCTTCGCAAATTGAATATTTTGAGCAAGAGATTGCTAAAACAAAATCAATTAAAGAGCTTCAAAAACTAGAATTAACAATTAGCAAGTTAAATTCAGCTATGGGTCATTTATTAGAACAAATTGATCTTGCAGATAATGATCACGAAGTAACTATAACAAACGAAGATGGTACAACTTCTACTCAAACTGAAAAAGCATTCGAAAAAATGCCTAAATACACAGAAGCAAGCCAAAAAACAAAAGATCCATACGATCAAGTTAAAGAAATTATGAAGAAATTGGTTGATAAAAATAAAGATGTTGAAACCAAGAATGATGAACAAGGAAATCCAGTACAAGTTGATACTGATTTAATTATTGAACCAAGCAAAATTGATCAAATTTTAAACGATTACTTAGTAGCAAAAGAAAATCTAGATGGAGATAACACCTTTAATTTAGAAAAAGAAGCTACTATTAATGAAATTAAAAATAATTCATATTTAAATTTAGCTCAAAAGAAAGATTTAATTGATAAAGTACAAGCATCAAAAACCAAAGATGAATTAAATGCTGTCAAAGAACAAATTGAACCTTTAACTGATGCTATGAAAAAACTTAGAGATATTCAAAACGAAGCATTAGAAACGTTAGAACAACCAAGATATAAAAACTCTTCAAAAGATCGTCAAGATGCTTTAAATAATGAAGATCCAGCTAATTTAGGTGTTATTCAAAATAATAAACCATCAGTTGATGATGTTCTTAAGCATTTTATCCCTGAAGAAGATGCAAAAAACACTTCGCAAAACCTTACAATTGATCAAATTAATGATCTTGTTTCAAAAACAAGAGCAGCACTTGATAACTTAAATGGTGATGAAGAGCTTGAAAAAGCTAAACAAAAAGCAATTGAGTTAATTAAAGGTGATAATTTATTTAATGACGGTGATCAATCATACAATAAATTAAATAGAGCTCAAAAACAATATTTAATTGATAAGATTCAAAAAGCAATTTTAATTAACGACGATAATAACAGCAGTGTTAATGAAATTTTAGAAGAAGCAAAACAATTAAATGAGCAAATGAATGAACTTGACAAATATATTAAAAATACAGTTCAAGAAGGTCAAAATATTGATCCTAAATCAAGAAATAATTATAAAGATGCTAGTGATAATCTAAAAATGAACTTTGATAATTCATACAATGACTCGCTAAATAATCTTAATTATGATAATGGACGTAATTTATCAAAAGAACAAGTTCAAGAGTTGCTTAATAAAGTTGAAAAAGATTACAATAGCCTAGATGGTGATAGCAAGAGAGATGCAGCGTTAGATGAACTTGCTAAATTAATTCAAAAAGATCCAGCATTTAAGCAAACTGATCTTTATTTAAGTAGTGAAGAAGATAAAAAAGCATTTTATGATAAAGCTATTAGCGGTGGAAAAAACATACTAGCTGATAAAGATAATGTTCCACTAAGTCAAATCAAAAATCAAATTCAAAAAATTAAGGACGCAATTAAGAAGCTTGAAGATAACAAAGAGTTATTTAAAAAACGAATTGATGCTCTGCCAAATCTTTCAGATGAAGAGAAAGCAAGGTACAAACAAGAAATCGAAGATTCGCAATCATTTGAAGATAGAACAAATATTTACCAAAAAGCAGTAGCTAACAATGACGGAAAACAAAAAGTTATTGACTATATTAATTCTCTTCCAAATCTTAGTCCAAGAGATAAAAAAGAATTAATTCAAAAAGTAATTAATGCTAATGGTGAAAATCAGGCTGAATTAGATAAAATTCAAGACGATGCAAAAACAGCCGATGCTTTAATTGCTAAATTATTAAATGATGCAAAAGGTGACCATACTCTTTCATTGCAAGAAATTAACGATATTACTAATAAATTAAAAGAAATTGGTATTACAAACCCAGAGTACTTTAATTTAGCTGATGAAATGTTACAATTTAAAGATCTTAAAGATACATTAGAAAAATATCGTAGTGAAGATATAAGTAGTCCAACATTTAAAGAAACATCAAATAAACTTGATAAACTAATTGAGTCAATTCATTCATCTATTTATGCACAACCAAATATTAGAGATGCTTGAAATAAATTAAGTCAAGACACCTTAAAATTAAAAGATCAAGCCCTTAGTGAAATGAGATTAGTAGAATCCTTATCGAATTTAAGATTTGATGATTTTACCACTGAAATTAATAGTGATAAAGTAGTTGAATCTAATAAATATCAAGAATTTTATAAGGAACTTAAAGATAAAAACTTCTTTAACTTAATCTTAAAAGATAAAGGTACACTTACAAAACAAGAACTAGCAACTCTCAAAGGAATTGAGAAAAAAGATGCTTCAGATGTTTTATATAGTGTAATTCAAAAATTAATTCACGAAAAAGAAATCAAAGAAAAATTAAGTTTTTGATGATATGTCGCTCTTTCATTAACTTCTCTTGGTATTTTTAACCTCCTTTACCTTCTTTATCGTCAAAAAGAAGACAAAGAAGAATAAAAACAAAAAAGCCACCTTTAAGGTGGTTTTTCTTTTCTATATGAAATTTTGCAGCGGAAAACTATCAAGTAGATATTAAGAGTTTATTTTCCTGCGTTTCCCACTTAAGTGAGTTTTTTTACATTTTCGCAGCAGTACATATTTATCTAATAAATATGTAAAAAACCTAGTAATTTACTAGGTAAAATATGATATAATATGTGCATGCAAGCAAAAACAAAAGAAAAAAGAACATGAATATTGTGTGTTTCTAAACAAAAAGCAGGTACATATATACAGGTCGGGTGCAGAAAAATAAAAGGTACAGGATATGAAACTAGATTTGGGATTGGCTATGAACATGACTTTGAGAAGTATCAAAAAAATTCAATTGAAAAAATCAAAATGCTTGTTAAAGACATACCTTTAACAACTCCCAAAGAAGAAATTATTGAAATTATTAATCAAAAGTTTAAAGAAAACAAAAATGATCTTGTTGAATATAGAAAAAGATTTAAGGGATATGAACTTGTTTCTTCGTTGGTTGATCATTTTGACATTTTTAAAGACTGTCATAAAACAAAATCAGTAAGTTTAAAAGAAGTTGTGATGCAACAAATTTATCAAAGATTAAAAGAGCCATTAAGTATTTTAGGCACTTTCAATAGTCTAAAAAAAGAACAAGAATTTGTTTATTCTAAAAATTCTTTTTACAGATCGTTAGATTACATCGCTGAAAATAGGGGGCAAATTTTACAAAATGTAAATTCAGTTCTTGTAAATGAACACAAAAGAGATGTAGAAATCATATGATATGATTCCACCACTACTTATTTTGAAACTTTTAGTAGAGAAGGGTACAAAAAACCTGGTTATTCAAAGGACGGTAAGTTTAAAGAAGATCAAATTGTTATTGGGATAGCAACTGATTCAAACGGAATTCCACTACATTACAAAGTCTTTCCTGGGAATACAACAGATGCAAACACATTCATCCCTTTTGTCTTGGAAATTCAAAAAATATATAAGATAAAACAAATTACAATTATCGCTGATAAAGGTATGTCTTTAAACAAAAACATCAGATTTTTAGAGTCCAAAGGTTTAAAATTCATTATTTCTTACCGGATGAAAACAGGAACAAAAGACTTTAAAGAATTTGTTTTAAACCAAGAAGGTTATATTCATTCTAAAACCGGTTTAGTGCATAAATCAGAAGAATTTCTTTCTCAATATAGAAACGGTAGAATCAATGGAAAAATAAGAAAAAGAATCATTACTTTTAGTAAGAAGAGAGCAAGAAAAGATGCAGAAGATAGACAAATTTTAATCAATAACTTCCTCAAGAAAGCTAAAAACGGAAAAGTTTCTTATGAAGATATTGCAGGCGGGAAGAAATATAGATTCTTTAAAGCTGTTGACAAATCTGGTTATTATGAACTTGATAACGAAAAGATTTTGCAAGATGAAAAGTTCGATGGATATTATGTTTACGAGACAAATAGATATGATTTAACTCCTGATTAAATTGTAGATTTATATGCAAAACAATGAAAAGTTGAAGAGAATTTTAGAAGCTTAAAGAGTAGATTAGTTCTTAGACCCATGTATTTATCAAGTTGGAAACACATTACTGGTTATATCTGTCTTTGCTTTTTAGGTTTAGTTTTAATGAAATTCTTAGTTTTCAAAATTAATGATTTAATAGGTTTATCTCAAAAAGATAAATTTACAGAACATAGATTAAACAAAATGATTAATGACATTATAGAAGTTGAAGAAAAATTCAACAATAAAACAGTCAAAATTTTCGATATTAAAGATAAAAGTTTGGAAGATAGTTGAAATGACTATCTATTAATTCAAAAAGTTTTAGAAATGATTAAAAAGTAAAAATAAATATCCGCTTCAAACGGATATTTTGCTTTTTATACTAGCAAGTGGGAAACGCAGGATAAGTACAATTTTTAATTATTTTAACTTTTTACAATGATAATCATATAAAATATAAATGTGTGAAAAATATAATATTGTACTACTAAAAATATGGTGTGCAAAACTAAAAAAAGAACATGAATAGTTTCGATATCAAAAACCTAAAGGAGTAGGATATGAGACCAGATTTTTAATTGGGTATGAACATGATTTTGAACAATTCCAAGAAGGTGTGATTGAAAAAAATAAGATGCTTATTAAGGATATTCCTTTAACAACATCAAAGGAAAAAGTTATAGAAATTATGTGAGGGAACAATTTAGAGCAACAAGTGCTACAAGTCAGTAATGGTATAAGCAATTCTTTTGCTTTTCATTAATATTCTACCACAATTTCGGCAAAAGTCAAGCAAAAAGAGAATGCAAAAATGTCGCTTTGCAAGTTTTGCAAAACTCATAAAAATCTATTTACCACTAAGAAGCAATAAGCGCGTTGCTTCACGCGCGGGTGCGCTTGCGCGCTGCTTTTAAGCACAAGATAACGTTTTGGAAAAAGTTTCTAACGAAACCCAAAATTTTAGTTTTAGTATTTAATTATATTAAATACTATTTTTTTATTTTTTCTTCCAACAATTTTCCAAAAAAATTAAAAAGTTAGTTAAATTTTCCAAGATTTTTCCAAAAGCAATCAATAAACCAAAAGTTATATACTATGTATATAAGTTAAAAATTGATTTTTCCAAGATTTTTCCAAACTGCTATTTTTTAGTAAATTTGGAGCAATCCATTTTTATAGTCAAAATTATCACTTACAAGGTCAATAATTGTTGATATTTTGTAAGATGTACCCTTTTTTGAAATGTATTTTTTAAAGTAATTATGAATATAACTTTCAGTGTGAGAACTCTTATTTATCGCTTTTGGAATATCAAAAATTAACTCTTTTTGGTTATTTATATACTTAATTAATTTCAATAACGCTTCACTAAATCTGTAATCTAGTTTGTTATTTTTGGTTCAATTTATAAAAGCAGAAAACAATTTCTCTCAATCTAAAATTGAAAAATTTTCAAAAATATTATCAAAATAACTATAAACTCCTTTGATTTTAAACTCATTTTTAAATTGTTTTACAATTGAATTATTTAAGAATTTTTTAAGCATAAATGCATTTTTAACATAGTTAATTAAATGAAACTTATCTAATACTTGATAGTCAAAATATTTAGCAGTTTCATTGATGTTTTTTGCTCCGTCTCCTTTAATACATATTTCCATATCAGGTTTATAATATTCATTTTGTATCATTTCTATAAGTGCAATAATTGAATTTTTCTCGTCATATTTAGTTAATTTTTGTTCTTTATCAAAATATATTTGAACATTATTTATACATTCATATCTGTTTGTTTTGTTATTAAATAAGTTAAAAGTAATCATTCTGCACATCAATTTTCTGCTTTTTCTGTTTTGTTGTATTGTCTTATAAGTATCATCTATTTCAACATATAAAATGTTTTTGTGTTCATCTTTTACATCATATTTACGCAATTTATTTGAACTGCTATTATATGAATTTGCAATTTTATCTTCAAGTTTTGAAGAAATAACTTTCTCTTTACTATTTTGATTTATTCAATACTGATATGTGCTTTTAGGTAAAAATTTTGGTCTCCTTGCATGACTGTTTTTAAGAAAAGTAGCAAATTTCTTTGTTTCAATTGAGTATTTATTTCTACCTATTTGTTTTAAATAATCGTGATGATAATAAGTAAAATAAGTTCTTTTTTCTTTACCGTTTTCAATTTTTCTAATGTAATAAACTCCTAAATTATAATAATGTCTATTCCCTTGATTATCAATAATTACCCTTGTTTTCACTTTATGTAAGTTTCAATTAGGGTGTTCTTGTTTTCTTTTTATGGTTCTGAAATCTTCTTCTATTTTATTTAAATCTTTAATGAAATAGAAAAACGCTGTATTCATTTTTACCCCCTATAAAAACGAATTCTTTCTATATTTTTATGATAATACGAATAAAAGAAAAACGGAAATTTGCACTATTTAAAACTGGAAAAATGAAAAAACCAAGTAGAATTCAATACTTGGTTTTACATAAAAATAAAATAAATATTATTATTCAATATATTCTGGTTCTTCATCTTTATCAGGGAAAATGTTCATTTTTTCCATTACTCTTTCGATATATACATAGTTAATATGGTCTATGATATCGAAGAAATCATTAAATTGTTTTAAACTTTGAATAATTTTTTCTTCTATCATATTAATTTGAAAAGCAAATTCTAATGAATAAACGTTATGAATAAAATATGATAAAAGAGAGCGTGATGTTTTATAAAAGTTAATAAATTTTTCACAAGTATCATAACTTTTAAATAACTTTTGCAACTCTTTTTTATAAATTTCTGTATTTAAAAGCGAACTGAAAACCGTTTCATTAGGTACATTATAAAATAATACTTTTTGTTGTTCAGACATTTTATTTTCAAATTTTATTCCTAATTTATTTCTGTTATTTATATCGCTATTATCTAAGCAAATATTATGAAAACTTAAATACAAAATCTTTTTATCATTTTCATTTTCGATAGGAAAATGATGAATATATTTTCCTGTTTTTTCTCTTAATTTTCTAGGAAGACAAATTTCAAAAATTTGATTTAAACTATCTTGAGTTTCTTTTGGTGCTATATTTGTATTGTTATTTAAGATTGTTTGTAAAAGTGCAAGTTTTATAAAATATTCACTAATTGCTCTTATAGCAGCAACAGTTGCATTTAAGAAAAATTTAGATAAATTTTTCTTCGAACTAATTTGTGTATTATGTATTATTTGTTTTAATAAAATATCAACACTTTTGAATTTTTTAAATTTTACTTTAATATAATTACTTATTTTACTTGCTATTTTAAATTCTGCTTTTCTGCGTGAAAGCAAACTTTTAACATTCTCGTTTTTAACGTTTTCTTCCATTTCAACTAATGTTTCAAACGAAAAATTTCAAAAATTTCTTAAAAATTCTTTTGTCTCCATTTTAAACTTATGTTCTTTGAATATGCTAAAAAATGTTTCTTCTTTGCTTATATTTATACCATACAATCTGTTGTAATATACGTCATAAATAAAATTTTGCAATTTATCTATCGAATATTCTTTATAACTTAAAGAATTAACAAACTCTCTTTTTGCTTTATCAAATTTAATATTTATATTACTTTTATAATCAAAGTCCTTTCTTGCTTTAATAGCAATTTCTTTAAAAACTTTAATTAAACTATTTCTGCTTAATGCATTTTCGTTAAGTTTTAAAAAGTTTTCGTCAAAGTTTTCTAATTGATTTTCAAGAAAATTATTCTTACATATTTGAATTAACCAACACGCTTTTTTATAATGTTCTCATGCTGTTTTTGCATCCATATTAAGACGAGTTAAAATAATTTCTTTTTTAATTTGCAAGTCATATTCCTCATAAATTTCATTATTTACAAAAATATAATAAATATCTAAATAAAGGAGCAATGTGTTTCATTTTTGATAACCAATTCCACCAATTCCATTCTTTTTAAACAATGAATTCGATATTTCTATATTATCGTTATGTATTTTAATTTGCTCTTCTTTAAGTTCAAAACTATTTATTTTTTTGACTGAAATACTTTGAATAAATTCTCTTAATTTTTTAATTTTTGCATATTCTTCTTCACTTGAATATCTCATCGCATCTTCCATATTAATAAGATATTTTTCTCGATTAGCAATGATTTTTAAAACTGCAATTCTTCTATTCCCTTCAACTACTATAAATTTATTTTCGTCTTTTTTTATAACTTCAATAAATTCATTTGTTGGAAATCATTTAACACTGATTGAATTAAAAAGTTCGGTAAAACTTATTATATTTTCACAATATAATTTAGCAATTTCTTTAATTTCATATTCAATATTGTAATATTCATTTGCATACTTTAATTTGCTTATAAAATCAAAATTCATTTTGTTTATAACACCAAATCTAGGGTTTCAACGACCAAGTTCGATTTTATTTAACAATTCTTTACTACTCATATCAAACACACTCCTACCACATATAGAGTTAATTAACAATAAAATTATATTCTTTTTTATGTTAATTAAATATTATAAATTAATTACAAATTTTGTATTTATGTAAGAATTATAATTTATTTTTATTAAATAAAAATAAATTATATAATAAAGAAAAAAATTGTTATAAAGTTTATTTTTTATTAAAAATTCTTTTAAAAAAATGAAAAAACAAGCAGAATTTACTGCTTGGTTTTCTTATTTTAATTTATGTTTAAAGCGTCTAACTCAAAACACAAAACCTAATATTGCTGCTATTAAAATTGAAAAAGACACAGAAATTGCGGTTATAATTTTGCTTTTTCTTTCTTTTGCTTGAAGCGTTTTTTGTTTTTCTATTTTTATAATTTTAATAATATTATCATCATTTTTAATTGAAATTTCTTCTTCATAATTAGCATTATCTGTTGTGGTATTTGTAATATTTAAAACAATCATTCCTTTGCTAAAACCATAAAGTCCCCTAATAATTAATCTTGCTTGATTGACTTTATTTGGAATAAGCAATGTTTTAATTACATAGTTTAATTCACTTTGATTAATGTGATATTTTGCTTCTAAATTACTATTGATATGATTTACAATAGCATCTTTTAATAAGGTAGGACTATCAAAATAAGTGATAAGTTCTGCAACTCTTAAATCATTTAAATTAGTAATATTTAAATTAAGTACTACATTTAAATCTTCATTAGTAGTTAATGTTTTACCGTCTTTATAATTTCTATTTTTAATGCTTTCTTCACTATTTTCATCTTCGCTAGAACCGCCATTTTCTTTAATAAATTTATCAAGTTCTTCAATTTCTTTATCTCACATTTTAAGTTCTTCTTCACTTAAAGAAGAAGCAAGAATGTTGCGAATAATAAAACTAGTTTCATTAATTGACTTTTTATTCATTGATTTAATTTTCATTTCTAATGTGTTATCTAAATCAAGCACAAGTTGTTTTAAGAAACTAGCATTATTGATATTTTCAATGTAATAATCATAGTTTCAAAATAAGTTATAAGATGCTAAAAAGTTTGTAATATAAGTAATAATTCTATCTTTAATAGTATTAAAATCTCTTGCATCTTTTAAAGTAAGCATCGGTATTTCTAACTTACTTAAATCAATAACATCTCTTTGATTTAATGTTTCTTCATTAACTTTTAAAGCAAAATTAAATTCATTTTGTAATTTCACTTTAAAGGTATTAATTAATTGAAAATGATTTGAACCAACAATTAAATAAGTAGGTTTATTATTTGAAAGCAAGTTATAAATTACATCTTCAATATTTAAAAGATTTAAATCACTAAAATTAATGTTTCTTTTTTGAGCAATAGCAGCAACTTTTTCTGTAATTTGATTGTAAATTTCTCCTTTATTATTACTATCAAAAAATAAAGTTTCTGTTTCGATTTCACTTAAATCAAAACGTTCATTATACAATCTATCTACATAGTTAAAGATACTAATTTTATATCTTTTATCATCTATTTTTCTTCTAATTTCTAAGACTTTATAAAAAAGTGGGTTATCACTAGCGAGATTAATATTAACTAAAAAAGGAGCAATTACATCTAAATTAACTAACTGGTATTCACTAGGTGAAGATAAATCTTCCATTTTTAAAGCAACTTGTTTTGCAATAAAATCTTTAATTTTATTTACATCAGTAATACCAGAAAGGTTAATTGATGTATTTCTTAATCTACTTTCTCATAAATCAATTTCATAATTAATCATCTTCTTATTGAGATTTAAATTGAAAGATTTTGATTTAGGAACAATTGCAAGTTCTGTTTTAAACTCATTTTTAGCAACTCCGCAAATAGTGATTTTGTAATTAAATTCACTATTTTTCTCACTTTTTAAATATCAATAACCTTTATTGTAATCTTCTAAATCAATATCTTTTAATCAAACATAAGGAACATTTAAAGTTTCTCATTGACTAATGTCGGTATTTAAAAGTGCATCTTCAATTTTTGATACATTTAAATTAAAACGTGTTCTTCTTGCATTAATTATCTCTTCTGTTTCTAGTGTGCTATTTTCATTATCAATGAAAGAAATTGGAATAGTAATAGTGCTTTCAGTAAGTTCATAATTAAAGACGTTTTTGTTTGAATTATAAGCAAGTCCTAAACTTAAAGTTAAGTGATTTCTATCAGAAGAAACTTGAATATTATTGATTTTTACAAGTTCTTTATTTTCAAAATCGCCAGCATAATCTTTGTAAAAAAGTTGCTTTCCATTTTGACTAAGGACATATTTATTTTTAAATGTATCATAAGAATAAACATTTGGAACTGCTTTAAAGTAAGCATCAATATATCTAGTTGTATTGTTTGTATAGTGTTGTAATTTAAAGATATAGTTTGTAAAAAGCACAAAATACTGCATTACAAGTTCATAACTAAATGTTTTTGCTTTTTCTTCACTAATGTTGTGTTTAATTTTAAGGTATTTAATAAATTCAGAACCAACTGGTGTATCTCAAAAGTCATTAATTCTCGATAAACCATTAATTGTTTCAACAAATTTTGTCTTTTGTGCATTTAATCTTTTGTCAATTAATACTAACTTATAGTTATCAATACTTGAAGCAGCGTGAGCAGTAAAAAGATATAAACCTGTATCACTAAAATATGAATTCTCACTACTTACAAGTGGTAAGTCTTTATATTTTTTACCATTGTCCATTGTCTCATAAGAAATTCTATCTTTAAAAGTTAAATCATTGCGATTAAGTTTAAAGACACGATATTGTCCATTTCGAGTTTCTCCATTAATCATTTGCAAACTACCACTACCAAGCACTGATGCTTCTGCAATAAAACCTTTAATTAATTGAGAACCATTTCTAAGTAAAAGTGTTTTAGTTCCGTAAGGAAGAGAACTTTGGAGTGAATAACTATCATTAGATAAAATTTCAGTATTTGCAGAAACATCTACTCAAACTAATTGTTTCTTTGTTCCTGTGTTTTTATCAATTTCAGGGTCATAGAATTCATTTTTAATATGATTTCCATTTTCGTCTTGTAATAGTTCTCCATTAGCATCTTCCTTAAATTCCGTAATAAGTTTCTTTTGGTCAGGGTTATTTTCAGGGTCTCACGCATAGAATTTATAATCAATGCTTAAAGCGTTTGAGTTAATTAATAAATCAATGGTATATTCGTATTCAAGCGCATCTTCTGTATTACCTGAATTCTTTTTAAATTTAAGAATTTTGATTTTGTATTCTCTAATACTGTTTTCATCTTCTTTGGTATCTCTATCTATGATTAATTTATCATCAGTTAAAATTTCGGAAAAATGTCTATCAAGAACTTGAATTCTTTTATCATTAATCATTAACACTTCGTTTTCATCAATAGTTGTAAAATCAACACTAGCAGGAGAGTGGTAAAGTCATTTACCCCCATATACTTTTTTATCACTAATTCTTTTTGATTTTTCTAATAATACCGGAACATCATCAACTAGTTCAGTGGTATTAGTTTGAAAATCAACTCATTTACTTGTTTTAATGATTAATCTTTGACTAACATCTTTATTAATTGCTCTAACACTAGGGGTGATTTTAACAGGGTAATTTGATGCTAATTTATATGATTTAGGAATTAATGTATCTGTTTTATTTGATAAGAAGATATCTATTTTATTATCATCAATAACTTTATATTCAACAAAGAAATCAAATTCTTGCAATGTTTCATTTAATTTATTGATTTTTGCATCAAGTAAGTTTTGGTTTGTTTCTGAATAAAGGGTTCTTTCTCCTAAGTTTTCATTAATAATATTTAAAGCATTTAAATCTTTTAACTTATCTTTTGCTTTATTAAATGCTCTTTCATATCTAGAAACAACATCTGCAATTCTTTGGTTATCTTTATTAAGAACCACAAAACTCACATCAGGTACGAAAAATTCTAAATTAAATTGAATTTTATAATAACTATTATAGAAAAGTCCTGGGTCATCTGTTCTTGTATAAACAACCATATTTTGCTGATAAGGAACCATCTCTGTATATTTTGTAATTGGGTCATAATCATTTCTTCAAACCACAATATCTGATGCAATTAAAGGTTTAATTGCTATTTGTCCGTCAATATTAAAGTTTGTTTCATCAACCAAAATTTCTTCATTATCTTGTAAATATTGCTTTGCTTTATTAATTAAATAACTATTAAGTTGATTTTGAAAATTATCAGTTTTTTCTCAAATTCTCTTATTAAAGTAAATAGGAATATCTGAAATTGGTCGATGATAACCATTATGTTTATGATGACTTTCTGAGTTAAACCCATTTCAACCATAATAACTCCATTTTGGAACACTAGGAACAAAAGCAAACTCACTAGTTAAAATTCCTTTTAATTCTTCTGAGTTTAAATTAATATTTCTATATTGCAAGTCTCTAATAATATGTTTTGTGTATTCATAGTTATACCCATTTTTATAACTATTAACATTTTCCAAATAATCAAAAGAAAATATCTTTCTTTGAACATCAAGTCTTTTGTATCTCATATTTAAATTTTTGATTTTTTGAGAATTAGCATCATTAAAATCAATATTTTCATCATATTTATATTCATACTCTCTATCATCTTGGGTGTTTTCAAGCAATTTATGAGTATTTTCAAAACCAGCATCGTAATAAATGTTGAAATTATCAATATGAGCAGGGAAAGAAAAAGTATTAATAGTAGAAACAAGCAAATCTTCTTTTTGTAAATTTAAAGTTCTTTTGGCTTCTCTATTATTTGTTAAATTATAAAATTCTTCTGGTAAGTTGTGAAAAGTAAGAATTTCCTTATTTTGAACATCATTTTTTGAACTAATAAATGAAAAAGTCAGAATACTTGCAACTGATAAAGAAGATAAAGGTAAAAGTAGTTTCTTAAATTCCATCACTTTCTCCTTGTTCTAATTTACTGATTTTATTTGCAACATCTTCTTCTGTATCAAAAGCAACTTTTTGAAATCTTTCAAATGTTTTCACTGTTTCTTTAATTTTTTCATCTTCTTTTTTCTTATTAAGCATAAGTTCAATAGTTTCATTTTTTCTAACAATTTTAAAATGGTCAAGTTCATTTAAAAATTCTTCTTTTGGACTATGTAAGTTCAAATTACCACTTTTAGCTAGTAAATTAAGAACTAAATCAAGTTTTTTATTAATGATTTCAATTTCAATATTTTGAAGATTAAATCAATGCTTAATATTTGAATGGAATGGACTTAAACTAGCAAAAATGCTTTTTCTAAATGCGTAGAAAATACTTGATTGAAACTTATGAAAAGTATCATTAAGAGATTTTTTCTCTTAGATATTCAATTAGAATATTTTGAAGCGCACTATTAATGCTCTTTTTGCTATTTTTAAGTTCTTGTAATCAACTATTTACTAATACCTTTTCATCTAAATCTAAATTAGATAGTTTTACGGAAAAACTTTTCATTTCTTCAACATCTTTATTTACTTTTTTACTCATTAAATATATTCTCCTTTACTTTTGAATAATAATTCTTGTTCATAGTCATTGTAATGAATACTAATAATGTATCTTAAATTGGAACCAATGTTTAAAATTCCTTGTCCAACACTTGCTCTTTCTAAAAACATCTTCTCTGTTTCGGTTAATTCTTTATTTTTGCTAAATAATTTCTCATTAATATCTTGTATTTCACTACTTTTTTGTCTTAAAAACAATGAATAATCACAGTTAGAAAGAAGCGCATTAGCATTGTCTTTTTCTCTGTAAAAATCACTTAAATTTTGAGTGTCCATTACAACTGAAAGTCCGTATTTTCTAGCAGTTTTAATTGTGCTAAATAAGAAATCAAATAGTTTTTGGTTTTTACTTTTCACAAAGAAATGTGCTTCTCCAATGAATAAACTAAGTTGTTTTTTCTCTTGTCTGTTTTTTGAAATTCTATCTTGTAAGAAATTAAGCACTACAAAGAGAATAATTTGGTCTTGATGTGCTTCTGCACTTTCGCTTGTGTTAATAATGCTATGTAAGTCAAAAATGGTATATTGACTATTAATATCAAAATTGGTATAGTTATTAAAAAGAATTGCTAAGGTATTATTTGTTTTGAAAATTTGTTTAAGTTGATGTGAAAGTAGTTTTAACTTGTCTTGGAAATTGATTTTTTCTCATTGATTATTGTTAAAATCATAATTATCAATTACATCAATTAAATCATCAATTTTCACTCATTTATTATTCGGAATATTTGCAAGGTTGATTTTATCGTCAAAATAACCTTTTGAAGCATAAAGTTTATTTAAACAAATTTTAAGATAGTTCATTAATGTGCTTGATAATTCTCCTTTAAAGACTAAATCAAAGAATTTTTCAAGGTAATCAATATGTTTATTGATTTTAGTTGTATTATTAATCTCTTTATCAAAATTCTCGCTAAATGCATCTCTAACTTGAAGCACATTAATTGAAAGTGGGTTTTTCTTGCTTGCAAAATCTAAAATTGATGCTCCAAGTAAATCTCCATTTTGCTTATATTCCCGTTGTAAATCAAGCACAATAACATCTCTGTTATTAGCAATATCATTTAAAATCATTTTCTCTGCAAAGGTACTTTTACCTGCTCCACTGGTTCCGGTAATAAACATATTTGCATTTGTTCTTTCAGGGGTTTTCTTAAATCTATCTAAAAAGATATATTCATCATTAATTCCCTTACCAACAAATAAGTTGTTATAGTCATTAAATGAGTTTTGTAAAAATCATCAACCGTCTGAAAAGTTATCAATTAAAATAGTTTTTCGATTTTCATTGTAATAATTGCTAATTAACTTAGTTGATAAAATAGTCTCTTGTATGCTAAAAACAGGAACATCAATTTTAATTTTGTTATTAAATGCTTCTTTTTTAATTTCTCTTACTCTATCTCTTAACTCTTTAAGAGATTTTCCTTTAATTTCAACATAAGCAGTGAAATTGTAAAGATACTTATCATTATCTACCACTTGCTTTAAGATTTCATTTAAAGTATTTACGTAGTTATCATTTCTTCTATTAATTGTTGCTTTTTTATTCACTTCGATTTCAATTGTTTTTTGTGTTGCATAATCAATAACATCATTTGTTGAACTTTCACTCATTTTAGAGAGTTTAAAATAGGTATTTCCGTATTTAGTTAAAAAGTATTTTAAATACCCTTTTGGTAAATGAAGCGGAAGATTATTAATTGCTAAAAAGGTTCTGTATTGATTATCTTTGTATTTAATGTAGTTGCTTTTAATTGTGAATTCTTCTTCATAAAAGACACTATTTAAATACACAAAATCTTCTTTTTGAATTGCATTAATTTCTTTTCAAGTTTGCTCTTTAATTGCTTCATTTTCTTTTTGCAACTGTTTAAGTTTTGTTTTATCAAATTTGCATTTAATCATATCTAACAAGGTTAATTTTCAATATGCTTTTTTAAATAGTTCTAACTCCTGAAAGTTATTAATCATAGTTAGATGTAATTTAGATACTTTGTGAATGTAAAAGAAATTAATAAACATACTTTGAAGCATTTCTCAAAAGGTAAATTTTCTTTTTACGGACACAATTTTATCTTTTAGTTTTTCATCAATTTCTTCTTGAAGCAAGAACTTTGTAAGTTTTTCTTCATCAATTTTGTAATTATTTACAATTGCTAAAAAATCAATAATTTCTAGTTTGTTTAAAATGTAAGCATTAATACCTAAATTTTGAATGTTATCAATTAAAACATCTGCTTCAAAATTTAGTGCATTTAAATCTTTGGTTCTAAGTACAATGTAGTATTTTTCAATTTCCACTTGACTATTTTCTTTATCAATATCTTTAATTAAACTTTCATAGTAATTAATTTCAATTTCATTTAATTTGCTTTTTAAATTGATTTGCTCTTCAAGTTTTTCTAAATTTTTATACAAATCGCTTTTAGCATTTGTTTTGATAATATCGTAATCTAAACTAACACTTTCTAAAACATAGTTAATGCTTTGGAGTTTCTTTTCAATATCTTCTTCATTTTCTGACCAAATATCTAAACCTGAAAACCCAATCACTTTTAAGTATTTATATTCTTTGTTATTAAAGAGTGTAATTACATCATCTTTAATAATGTTTTTGTATGGTATTAAACTCTTTGTTTCTTTTGATGTATATTTCTTTTTACTGAATAAAAAGACAATCATTTTATAAAATCATTTGTAAAACCTTAAACCTTTTCATTTAAGAAAAGCAATACCATTTAAAATAATGGAAATAATGACTAAAATGATTTTAGTTTTAGTAGAAAAGTCTCTGAAAACAACATTTCAAAACAAAATTGAAGCAACAAAAATGACCATTGCAATTATTGTTTCTGTAAAACTTAAACCGTACTTAAATTCTGTTCGCTTTTTAGTTAAATCTTTATTTGTATGTGTCATTCGCTTTTCTCCTTATTGTTTTAAGTTTTCTTTCATTTGATTTAATTTATCAAGCATTCCACTTGCTCTTTCACCACTTTGTGCGTGTTTAATATTTGCTTCTTTAAATGGAGCAGAGAAAGTATCTTTTAAACCGCTAAATAATCTTTTTCCACTTTCTTTAAATAATGTTCCTTTGAATTTATCTCCTTTTAGTCCTTTAATGTTTTGAACATTTTGTTTAAATGTATTAAATGCACTAGCAGCACCACTTTTTACATTGTCAAAGTTTTTATAAAGGTTTTTACCACCCCTAATTGCTTTTGCACCACCACGTGCAACAGCAAGACCACCTTTAACTGCTTTTGCTCCAACTCCTAATGCAATTGCACCAGCACCCATAGCAGCAGTTTTTAATTGTGATATTTGTGAAAGTTGTGAAAGTCCTTCGCGTACTGAAAGATTATCTCCAAAGAATGCAGCAGTAATTACGGTTGCTCCATTAATTGATAAAGTAGCACCAATTAAAATGAAAATCTTAGTAAAGGTATGTAATAAACCGTCATCATTTTTATCTCAAAATGAAAGAGTTCTATTGATAAATAAAACATAAATTTGAATAATAACAGGGTAGAGTGCAATTGAGAAAAATTTAGATACAAACATCAATTTTCATTTCTTCATCATTTTTCCATTATCTACCACTGAATAAGCACTTATTCAAGGACTAATGATAAACATATAAAGTAGTTCAAAGATTTTAATAATCACTGATAATAATGTAAATACAAATAAAATTGTTGGAACCACAACACCAATAAACCCAACAAGAATAAACTGATGTAGGACTTTGTATGTTTTGGTACATATCATAAGAAAAATCATAACCGTCATTCGCCATTTTATCTCATAAAGAGTTATGAATTTCTTGTGGTTTAATTACTCTAAAAATTTCTCTATCAATGCTAAAACTTTGACCTTGATTTACAAGGAAAATAAGTTGTTTTAACACAAACATACATAAGCATAAGATAAAAACGAAAAACATTAAAAACAGATAATGTTTAAAAGCGTTTTTTAAACATATCATACGACACTTGTCCTTTTTTCGTTTTTCATTCCCCTTATTGCTTGATAAACTAGGAAAATTCCTATTAGTAATAAACTGGTTATAAGGAACTTAAAGAACATTTCTGGTATGCTAAAATTACCACCAAAAATATCATCACTTTTAGTTCCAAAAAGTACATAAAAAGGTAATTCGAGTGATATTTTTAAGAAAATATCTTGAATTCATTGAAATAGTCATAACGACAATCTAATGACTTGTCATAATGCACTAAATAACGGGAAAAATAATCAGTCAAATACAAACATCTATTTACCCTTTTCTACAATACATTCAGTAAAACACCAGTAGATACAGCAATAATTAAACAAATGATTGTAGCAATAGCAAGAGTGTTTCTTGAATCTTTTGTATTTTGATCACCTTGACCACCTTTAAGTTTTGTGTTTAATCAGATAGTTTTAAAAGCTAGAATTAAAAATAAAATTGAAAATGCAAGTGGAACCAAAACTCCTGCAATTTGCTGTGCTACAGTCCTTGTTTCTGTTAATAATTCAGATATTGCATTTCCAATACCTGAAATTGATTTACCGTCGATCATATTTTTTTCCTTTCTTACTCCATTACTGCATAAATGAATTTAAATGGAGTTTTTTAATAATTTCTTTTTTGAATTCTTCAAAAGAATTCTCTTTTGGTTTAGTTTCGAGTTTTTGTTTTAAATATTTTTTAAGTAATTCATTTTTACGAGTATTTTCAGTAAAAGTTTTTTCTCAAAAAGTCCTTTGAGAAAAGTCTTCTTCATTAATAATTTCTTCCATAAATGAATTTAAATTGTTATCTTCATAGTTATAAATTCAATTAATAAAATCAAATGGATTATAAATATCATTTAAATCAGTATTATTAGCAATAAAATCAACTCACAAGATGCTTTCTTTTTTGTTTCTTACCATTACAAACCCGAAGAAATTATTTGGGTTAATTAGTTTGTATAAATTCTTTCTTCAAGTTTTATAAAACTCAGTTAAAGAACCATTTTGCTTTCTAATTAAATAAAGCATTCCGTCTTTTTCTCCAAGTTGTCTTACTTTACTAATTTCCTGACTGGGTAATTGATTTCAATTTCCAAATTCCAAACATTTATCAAAAATATGTAAATAATCAAAGGTATAAATTAATTCATAATACATTCTTTTGATGCATAAAATGGTTTGCGTTTGATTAAAGTAATCAATGCTACTTTCAAAAGAAAGTGCTTTTTTTATCACTGAGAAAAGCAAATGTTCTATGATTGTAATTTAAATTAGCTAAACAAGCAACAAAGTGCTCATAAGCACTGTTTTGCAATTTATAAACATCATAGTTTTTATACTCACTTGGTATTTCTCTTAGAGAATTAAATTTAGTATTAAAAATAGAGTTTAGATTTTGTAAATGAATGTGTGAGATTTTATCAATTTGCACATAATTTACTGATGTTCTACTTTCGGTAGGGGAAAATATCACTTGTCCTAATTGCATTCCAATTTCGTGGAAATTCATATCATTATTAGCATCTAATCTCATTGAGTTAAGAAACTCAATTGAAGCATCTTTAAAGTGTTTTAACTTTTGTTTATAAGTTATATATTCCTTATTTGCAGTGTTAAAATCAAAGTATTCTCTTATACTTTTTGTCAATTTATAAACACTTGCTATTTTTCCGTCTTTAATATCTTTAACGGTTTTAGTGTTGTAAAAATAGTAATCATTATCAAAATCGCTCTTTGTAAAAGCGTTAATAAAACTATCGTTATCAACATTATCAGTTAGATAATAAGTGCTTTCTTCATAACTTTCACTATCTTGATAAAAGGTAAATTTTATCTGCTCATTATTACTATTATCATTCTTTACTTTATTAAAGTTTGCATTATAGCAAGATGTTAAAAGTGCAAAATTAGGAATAATAACTAAAAAAGGTAAATATCTTTTTAAGTTCATTATTTCTTCTTAATGTAATCTAAAATTGCTCGGTTGATAATTTCTGAACGTGAATTAATCTCTGATTTTTGATAAATATAATCACTTAATTTTTCAATTATTAATGGACTTGTTGAGAAACTAACTATTACTTTGTTATTCTTTTGTTTAATAATAGTTATTCTCCTTATAAATTAGAAAAGTCACACGCAAATTTAATGCGTGTGACTTTTTTGTGTCCATTGTGTAAAATAATAATGCTAAATAGAAAGGACACATTTTTATTATATGAAAAAATTAATAGATTTATCTAAACAAAATATTATTTGTGTAAAAAATAATGCTGAAAACTTCCGTCACTTCATCATCAAAGAATCTGATGATGAGATAAAACGTCTTCACTCAAATGTTTCGTCTAAAAGGTTGCTTAGAGATAAACAAATATCTATACTCTTAATGTGGGAAATTATTTTGAAAGTTTCTATTGTTGAATTCAGTATCAAAAGCGGCGAAATATTTTGGTTATCAATCTAGAACGGTTAAGCAAAAAATGGAAATAATGATTGAAAAAAATGACTATCATAAAAGCCTAAAAATAAAGTTATTTGCAAAATTTGCGGATCTAAAATTTTTATAACTAAATTTCTCTCGTTCAGAAAACTATCAAATCATTTGCTTAGTTATAAAACCAAAAGGTTAATGATAGTGTCAGAATCACAAAAAAATAAGTGAAGTCACTTTAAGAAATATTGAAACGATGTAACTAAAGAATTAAGAAAAAAAGCAAGCAAAAACTCTAAAAACATTAAATGTAAAATGTCTGTTAAGTTTATGATTAACTCGTTTAAACAAACAAATCAAAATGCTTTTTGTCCTACATTTAGCACAGTTTACAAAGCTCTAAAGCAACAAAGAATAAAACTTTCTTTTGACCCGCTTTTATATTTATCAAGAGGTGGTTATACAAAAACTACATTAAAGCAAGGTAAAAGGTCATTGATACACGCTAGAGACGTAAAATATAGACCTAAAGAAGCAAATTTAAGATTAGAAAAAGGTCATTTTGAAGCTGATACAGTAGTTGGTAAAAGAGAAGATAAGTTTGTTCTTTTCACACTTTTAGATCGTAAAACTAGAGAGTTATACATTGCTTTAACAAAAAGAGATGCAAAATCAATTAACAAAGCATTAAGGATGTTAATAAGAAAATACAATCTCGAAATAAAAACCTTAACAGTAGATAACGGTAGTGAAAACACACTTCTTCATAAAGTGGTAGGTAAGAAAAAGTTATTTAAATGTAAACCTTATGCTTCGTATCAAAAAGGTTCAATTGAAAATGCTCATAGATACATTAGAAGATTTATTCCGAAGGGTAAAAGTTTCAATTCACTCACACAAGAATACGTGTTTTGAATCAAAGAACAAATCGATGAATACAAAAGAATATTAGCAATAGAAAATTAAAATTAATATCAATAAATGCTAAGTTCAAGAATGATGACCTAAACCAAATTTATGTGAAGAAAAACTATTTTTTGTGTAAATATCAGTTTAAATAAGAATAGTCTTGTAATGACAGTCTTTTGTTACAAATACATTAATTGCGTTGGCACGCGGCCTTCTCTTCTTTTCTTTCGGAGAAAAGAAGCAAAAGAACTTCAAAATTCAAATTAATAGCAATAAAAGAAAGCTTGGTATTTAAGCGCTAAACTAGATTTTGTGGTTGAAGCCCATTTGATGTGTAATGTCAGTTTATCGCTGTATTGTTCTATGTCTATCTTTTGTTACAGATTCAAAGATTGCGCTGCCGCACAGGCCTTCTTTTCTTTCGGAGAAAAGAAGCAAAAGAACTTCAAAATTTATAAGAAACAAGCCACAAGGGCTTGCAATTTTGATTTTACCTTTGTCAGTATTTATTCATTTTTAGCTCTAATTTTTTTATAATTTAAACATTAAAAAAGCATTGTTATTTTTTTGACACTTAACTTGCGCGTCACTTTTCCAATTTTTATAGTTATTCTCCTTTGTATTTTTTAATAAGTATTATCTTAATGAGTGTATAATTTATTTGGTATTTTAGAAAATAAATCTATTCTGTGGTTAGTTTAGTCTATTTAATAAATACCAGGGAAAAGCAAGTGGTGATGCTCTTGCTTTTTTCTTTTCCATTTTTTCTCCTTTCATAAATTAAAAATTAATAAGAATTAATAATTTTTTCTATGTGAAGAAAACTTATTTACTTTACATAAACAAGTTTGTAATGAAAACTATGAAATTAGTTAAAACTAGTCTGTGGTTAGTTTAGTCTTAACAGGCAGTTTTCAAGGTGATGCTCTGCTGCTGTGTATGTTTGTTTCTCCTTTCTAATTGTTTTATTATTATTTAAAAACAATTTCAGTTTTATCTGTTGTAGATTTTGCAACATAAAATGGTGCAAGTGGTTCGTGGTTAAGATAATCATTAATAGGAACAAAGATAAACTTGTTAATAAAGAAATTAATTTCTTCTAATGTTGATAAATCGTTATCACTTGAATTATATTTATCTGCAAAAGTAGCATCAATAATATATCTTTTACCGTCTAAATCATAAATGTTATTAACGTGATTAACATCTTGTTTATTTTCTTTATAAAAATATCTATCTTCAAAACCTACTTTCTCAAACCCAAGTAATTTTAAAGACATATAAATAAATTCACTATATCCTTGACAGTTAAAATGTGAAATTTCATCTTTTAAACTTAAAAAAGTCATTGGTTCTCATTGATTTTTTTTCGCTCTTAAATAGTCATTTTTAATAATTAAATATTTAGCAAGTGCTTTTGCTATTTTTACAACATCTCAGTTTTTGTTAATAGTTGCGCCCACAATATCTTTGATATTTTTTAGAAGAATATTTTTTCTTGTAGATACTTTTTTATTAAGAGTATCTCTTTGCTCTTCATTTAATCTACTATCATCTATTCATCTATCTAAATTCATTTCTTCTAATGAGATGTATCTTAATTTTTTATAAGTTCATTTCATTCAATCATAATCTGTTTCTGTGTAAAAAGCAGGAACTTGGTCTAAACTAAAATTACTTACATCAACTAAATCTTCTCTTGGAACAACCATTCAAGCATCTTCTTTAAATTTTGCAAAATGTTCATTAAATTCATTTTTCAAATTATCTAATGAGATTTTGGAAAAAGGGCTTATTCAATAAGTATTGTTGTTCTTGCTTTTTACACGAAATTCAGCAGAATATCATTTATACGCTCAATGTTGTTCATTATTTTCATCTGTAAAAAATGTATTAAAATCATCTTTAATAAATTCTTCAAATTCATTAATATTTGCAATTCTCTTAGATAACTCGATGATTTTTGTATCTATCAAATTTTCACTTGTTCTATCAATTTCGTTAAAAATATTCTTTAAAGATAATATTTTTTCATCTCTAATAGAAACGGTTTTTTTATCTATTTCTAGCAAATATTTATCTAAAATTAAATATTTTCATTTAGTGTAGAAATTTTTAAGAGTAATATTTGTTAATTTTGAATAATTTTGATTGTAAAATTCTTCAACTGATTTTTTTACATTGTCGTTATATAAAGTTAAGAATTCATTTTCAAAATTTCTTATAACAAAATCTTTATTTTGAATTTCTTGATATTTTAAGTATGCTTTTTTGAGAATTTCAATATTTTGAGTGTTTATTTCTTCTTTTTTTGTTTTCTCCACAACATTATTATTGTTGGTTTTTAAAACAAAATAAGCAGAAACGCCTGCACTAAAAACAAGACCAAAAGCAAATAAAGGTAATATAAGTTTTCATTTCTTCATAAATACTCCTTGATATAATTTATATATAAATTATATCAAATTGTTAAATGTTTTATTTATTTTTTTGTATTATAACTCTTGGTAAAATGTCAATTTCTTGTTTTACAATTGGTAATTTTAAGTCATCACATAAGAACACATAACCTTTATACCTGTTATAAATATCATTGATATTTCCGTTTAATACTCTTACATCTACACCCATACGGTAAAGAAAATGTTCAAAATAATTAAAACCAGGAGTATTAATGTTGGTTCAAGTAGCAGTATTCATTCTATTATAATTCGATGTTGTATAGAAACCTGTTAAATAAGTTTGTAAAATATAAAAATTGGAAAAGTGACGCGCAAGTTAAGTGTCAAAAAAATAACAATGCTTTTTTAATGTTTAAATTATAAAAAAATTAGAGCTAAAAATGAATAAATACTGACAAAGGTAAAATCAAAATTGCAAGCCCTTGTGGCTTGTTTTCTTATAAATTTTGAAGTTCTTTTGCTTCTTTTCTCCGAAAGAAAAGAAGGCCTGTGCGGCAGCGCAATCTTTGAATCTGTAACAAAAGATAGACATAGAACAATACAGCGATAAACTGACATTACACATCAAATGGGCTTCAACACAAAAATCTAGTTTAGCGCTTAAATACCAAACTTTCTTTTATTGCTATTAATTTGAATTTTGAAGTTCTTTTGCTTCTTTTCTCCGAAAGAAAAGAAGAGAAGGCCGCGTGCCAACGCAATTAATGTATTTGTAACAAAAGACTGTCATTACAAGACTATTCTTATTTAAACTGATATTTACACAAAAAATAGTTTTTCTTCACATAAATTTGGTTTAGGTCATCATTCTTGAACTTAGCATTTATTGATATTAATTTTAATTTTCTATTGCTAATATTCTTTTGTATTCATCGATTTGTTCTTTGATTCAAAACACGTATTCTTGTGTGAGTGAATTGAAACTTTTACCCTTCGGAATAAATCTTCTAATGTATCTATGAGCATTTTCAATTGAACCTTTTTGATACGAAGCATAAGGTTTACATTTAAATAACTTTTTCTTACCTACCACTTTATGAAGAAGTGTGTTTTCACTACCGTTATCTACTGTTAAGGTTTTTATTTCGAGATTGTATTTTCTTATTAACATCCTTAATGCTTTGTTAATTGATTTTGCATCTCTTTTTGTTAAAGCAATGTATAACTCTCTAGTTTTACGATCTAAAAGTGTGAAAAGAACAAACTTATCTTCTCTTTTACCAACTACTGTATCAGCTTCAAAATGACCTTTTTCTAATCTTAAATTTGCTTCTTTAGGTCTATATTTTACGTCTCTAGCGTGTATCAATGACCTTTTACCTTGCTTTAATGTAGTTTTTGTATAACCACCTCTTGATAAATATAAAAGCGGGTCAAAAGAAAGTTTTATTCTTTGTTGCTTTAGAGCTTTGTAAACTGTGCTAAATGTAGGACAAAAAGCATTTTGATTTGTTTGTTTAAACGAGTTAATCATAAACTTAACAGACATTTTACATTTAATGTTTTTAGAGTTTTTGCTTGCTTTTTTTCTTAATTCTTTAGTTACATCGTTTCAATATTTCTTAAAGTGACTTCACTTATTTTTTTGTGATTCTGACACTATCATTAACCTTTTGGTTTTATAACTAAGCAAATGATTTGATAGTTTTCTGAACGAGAGAAATTTAGTTATAAAAATTTTAGATCCGCAAATTTTGCAAATAACTTTATTTTTTAGGCTTTTATGATAGTCATTTTTTTCAATCATTATTTCCATTTTTTGCTTAACCGTTCTAGATTGATAACCAAAATATTTCGCCGCTTTTGATACTGAATTCAAAAATAGAACTTTCAAAATAATTTCCCACATTAAGAGTATAGATATTTGTTTATCTCTAAGCAACCTTTAGACGAAACATTTGAGTGAAGACGTTTTATCTCATCATCAGATTCTTTGATGATGAAGTGACGGAAGTTTTCAGCATTATTTTTTACACAAATAATATTTTGTTTAGATAAATCTATTAATTTTTTCATATAATAAAATGTGTCCTTTCTATTTAGCATTATTATTTTACACAATGGACACAAAAAAGTCACACGCATTAAATTTGCGTGTGACTTTTCTAATTTATAAGTTTGTAAAATATCATTATATGCATAGTTTTTTATAACAACTGGTTTTCAAAATAAACTAAAACTTAATTCTCTACGTGAACCGATTTTTTTATCGACTACTTGAATAGTGGGTTCTCATTCTATTTCTATTTCACTTTCTCTAAAAATTAGTTCCGCTCCTTTAATTCCAACAAGCTGTCTTACTTTGGTTTGTGTTATTTCGACGTATCGATAACCATTGAATTGGTCTTTTTTTCATTTTTCAAATTTATCTTCTACATATTCTTTGTATTCATCAATACTATCTACATAAGTGTTGAACTTTTTATTATGTAAATGTCCATTTAATTCTATTCTTAGTGGGTTATTTAAGTCTTCGTAAATTGTAAAATTAGTTTCTTTCGCAATGAAAGGATTTTCTATACCACGATAACCACTTTCTCTGTTTTCGTTTTTAGATTTTCAAGTCTCAAAATTTTTCGCAGATATTAAGAAATCATTACTTTTTAAAACAATGTTTTCAAAATTAGTAATTAAGTTTTTTCACTCAAATCTTTGATGTGCTCCCAATGAATTTCTCCCGTATTTTGATTGTGATGAACCTTTAATATCTTTTTCGTCAAAAGCAAGGAAATTTGTATCAAGAGACATAGGGTCTTTTTTTAATTTTTCAAATTTTTCAATGAACATATTTTGTAATTGATTTCAAGCAAAACCTTTAAGATAAAAGAAACCTGCTGCTTCATAAATGTTTCTAGTGAAAATTATTTTTTTAACATTCAAAGCATTTCACATAGCAATTATTTCATCATTTTGTTTTTCTTTATCGCCAACTTGTTTATTTAATGTAGAAATTCTTGCTTCTTTTTCACTAATTTGTTGTCTCAATCTATAAATAAGAGACCCAGATTTAGCGTTTTCCCCATTTGTTCCAACATTGAAATTAGGGTCAGAACTACCTGTCAATGAATATAGTTTATTTTTCGCTGTTGATAATGTTCTATTTGTGCTTTGAAGTTCAGAGTTAGCGCTGTTGTATTTTCTTTTTCATTCTTCTACTTCTGCAAGTGCTGCTTCTTTTGCTTGTGTTAAACTTCTAATACTTTCATCTTTTTGAGCATTTTCTCTTTCAAGTTCAGTTTTTCTGTTTTCAAGTTCTCCAATTTTTCTTGTTTGTTCTGCTTTGGTATTTTCAAGTTGTTTAATTTGTTCTTTTTGACTTTCAATTGTGCTATTTAAATCAGTTTTTTCTTGCTCTAATCTTTGAATTTGCTCTGTTTTATTTTCGATTTCACTATTTTTAGTTTGAATTTCCCTATCTTTTTCTTCAAGTGTATTTTGTTTTTGTTCAATCTCTTTTCTTAATCTATAAACAAGAGAATTTTCAAGTGAGTTTTCACCATTTTCTCCTGCATCAAAATTTTCGTCTTCACTACCAACATACTCTGTTAATTTACTTTTTGCTTTACTTACTACATTTTCTAAGTTAGTAATTTTGTCTTTAAGTCTTTGAATAACTCCACCATTAGCATTTTCTCCATTATTTCCAAAATCTTTGGTTGGGTTATATTTTTCTCCTGTTAAAGTTTCAATTTGAGTAATTAAACTGTTTAAATACTCTGTTGTTTTCTGGTTTCTTTCTTTATTAAGTTCAAGCATTTTTGCAAACGCTTCATTTAACACATTAAAGTTAGAATTTGTTTTCTCTTTTAAAAGATTAAGAATTTGTAATTGTGCAAGAAAAGCATCGTTTTTCACATTGTTTTCATCAAATAAGAACGCTTTATACTGTTCATCATCTAAGTTTAAGTAATCATTAAATGAACTTTGAAGATTTTCATCAATTTCGTTAAAGTCTTTATATCTCTCGCTAAGAGTAATTACCTTTCCGTCAAAAACAGTAAGTTCTCCATTAGCTAAAAGAGTATCATAACCATTTTCTCCAATAGTATATTTAGCAATTTCTGCTAGTGAAGCATCATTGGTATCTAAATTATCATTGTAATTAGCAAATAAACTTTGGACAAACTCTTTATTTGCTTGCTTAATTTTCCCTAGTTCATTAACTAAGTTTTTAATAGTTTGTCTATACTCAATAATTGAATTTAAAAATGCTTGCTTATTTGCATCTCTTTCATTTGTTAAAGTAGCAATGTTTGCATTTTTCTCTCTAATAGTTGCTTCTTGCTCAGTAATTAAAGCATTAAGATTTTCAATGTTAGCATTTAACTGATTAATTTCTTGCTCTTTTTCCACAATAATTCTGTCTTTTTCTTCATTTTCTCCTTGTAAGTTAGCAATTTCTAAGTTTAAAAGAGCAATTTTTTGTTTATTATCAGCAATGATTGCTTCAATTTGATTTAATAAATCTACATTCTCTTTTTCTTTTTGTTTAAGTTTTGTTTGAAGCACTTGATAATCACTTTTAAGGTTTTCAAGTTCTTTTTCAAGCGAAGCAATTCTTGCTTCTTTTGACCTTACATCATTAGTAAGACGAGCAACATTTTTATGTAAATCTTTAACAATTGAATTGTCTAATGCATTTTCTCCACTGCTTCCAAAATCAAAGTTTTCATCTGAACTACCTACTAAAAGAAATAACTTAGTTCTTGCAAGGTTTAATTTATCTTTTTCTTCTTTTAAAGAAGCATTTAAATTCTCAATTAATCTATCTTTTTCACCAAGAGTGATTTTTAAACTCTCTAACTCATTTTTAGTTTTCTTAATTTGATAATTTAATTCTTGTATATCTTTTTTGTTTTGTTTAATCTCACTTTTAGCATTACAATATTTTGTTAAAAGTGGGGGAATGATAATTGCAGCAGCTACACCAGCACCAACTGTTGCACCCACTAAGATTTTTTTACCTTTTTTATTTTTTTCTTTATTCATTATATTTTCTCCATTCTGTGGTTAGTTTAATCTATTGTTCTTTCATTTTCGTTTTCATTATCAAGTATTTTTGTTAATTCATTTTCAAAGAATGTTTTAAAAGCTTTATGAAAATCATATAAATAATCTTCCATAATAGTGTATTCTGCATCTTCTAAAACTGTGTAAATATCTTTTTTATATTTTGTATTTCCAAAATCATCACTTTTGAAATAATCAGGATGGTTTTCAATTAGATATTGAATTTTTTCAACCTACTTTACATTTCAATACCTAAATCTTCTTCGATGCTTAATTCTTTTTCAAGTTCCTTTGTGAATTCTTTTTTAAATTCATTGTGAAACTCATATAAGAAATCTTCAATAATATATCGCTCTGCTGCTCTTAAAACATTATGAATTGATGTTTTTTCCGGTTCAAACGTTTCAAAATATTCCAAATGATTATCAATTAAATATTTCATTTTTTCAAATGATTGAAGTTCTAAATCTTCGTCATAAATATTAGCGTTATCATCAGCGATATATGGTATTTGTTTTTCCATTTGTTCAAATAAATCATTTAAAGAATTTGCTTCGTCATATTCGACTTTTTCACTAAATCTTTCAAAATAATCTTCACCAACTAAATTAATTTCGTAATCTCTATACCCTGTAAAGTTTTGATTATTTAAATTTAATCAATCAAATTTATTATTTTTGGTTGAAATTTTTTTTGCTAAACGATAAATTTTATATTCATTGCTTCATTTTTTTATTAAATCTCACGCTTTAAAATCTAATTCTTTATCAAAATTCATATATTCTCCTATGGTAAGTTTAAGTTAAATCGTCATTTCATTGTCTTCTTCTAATTCAAATTCATTTTCTAAAATATTTTCAAATGCTTTGTTAGATTGATATAAAAATTCATTAATTAAGGTTTTTTCACCAGCTTTTAAAACATCATAAATACTTGGTTTTTCTTTAATATATTCAAAATAATAAGGGTCTTTATCAATTAAAAATTTGATTTTTTCTGTTGTTTTTTCTGCTAATTGATTTTCTTTTGTGTTTATGTTTGTTTCCGCTATACTTGGTAGCTTTTCACATTCAATATAGTCAATACACTCACCTAACGAATTGAAATTTTCTTTTTGAATAGTTTTTTTCAAAAGCATCGATGTAATCATATAAAGGACAATCATAAAAAACATCATTTATATAAGGTCAATTTTCATACAAAATCACCTTGTCGTATATCTGCTGAACTAAACTATCTTTTTCTTGATTTTTAAATCAATTTAAGATTTTTTCTCTATCTAGTTTCATATTTTCTCCATTCTGTGGTTAATTTAGTCATTATTTTTAAATAAAATAATTAAATATTTCTCTTATTAATTGCTTTGGTATATTTGAATGCTCGCCAATTTCGCTAATTTGTCTAGTGGAAAACGCCTTTGATTTTTTAATTCCTATCTTGGAAAAATCAAATGCTCTTATACCTTTAACTCTCTTTTGGGGGTTATCTTTCATAACGGTATATATTTCACCATTAACAATTTCTGTGTAATAAGGGGGAATAAATTTCTCTCATTTTAATTTCATTTCAACATTTGAAAGAAAGATAGTGTCTTTTCTAATGATAAAACCATAATTCCCATATCTTCCTTTATTAAAATGCAAATCAAAATAATTACCAAAGTCAGTATTGTATTTGATGTACTTTCACATTAAAGAGTTATGTGGGTTTTCAATGTAAAAATATTTAGGTTTATAATGTTTGATAATGCTTAATGTATTATCAATACATTTTTCTCCAAGTCTTTTGATAAATAATTGATTATCTGCTTTTAGATAGCGAGTAAAACCACTTTTGAGTTGTTCAAATTCTTCTTTGGTTCTTTCTGTTAAACAGGTTTTAGAACTGTCTTTATATTTCCAAAAACAAGTTCCACCGCCTTTCATTGATAAAACACTACTAAAAGACTGGCATAATGGAGAAGCAACTATAATATCTGGTTGTGGTAATTTATCAAAGAATTTTTTTAAAACTTTAAAATCTTGTGATAAATCTACATCGTATTGTGTTTTTCTTTCAGGGACAGTAATATCAATAGTGTGAATTTCATATTTATCACTATCAATTAAAGATTTATAAACGGAATTATTACCGCCGCCGAATAAATCTCATACAATTAGTTTTTGTTTCAATTAGTCTCCTTTCTTTTAAACAAGTAAATTAATTCTTGCTCAATTTACCATTTAATAACTATATTCCATTGGTTTTTCTTTAAGAAAACTTGCTTCTAACTCTTTATAAATCTTTTCATCAACAATTTTCGTTCTAAATTTATCTTTTAAAAATTGATTAAATTCTTTACCTTTATTATTTTCCAAAACCAAATTTAAAAGTGTTTCATTTAATCATCAAGTTAAATTTGTATTTATATCATCTCTTTGTTCTCTATAATCACAGGTTTTATAATATTTATATTTTGCTACTGCATAAACATCACCGCATTCATTAACGGCATCATATGCTTCTCTATATAACTCGTCCATATCATAATCATCTAAATAAGGTCAATCTTCGTTTGATTGGACAATCATTTCTACAATATCTTTACTATGATAAATATAGTTCTTAATATTAATCTTTGTATTTTCATTTATTTTAAAAAGTTTGTCTTTCATAATTAATTCTCCTTTCTAATAACAATTTACATATTCATTTCTTGGTTTTTAGTAAATTCAAAATCTTCATTTTTTATTTTGCTTAAAAACTCTTCAAATTGATTTTGATTATCAAAATTCTCAATTTTGTGGTCTCAGTTTCAATTTGTACTAGTGATTATTATTTCTTTGATATCTTCTTTATCTAAAACTTTTTTATCTCAAAAATGCACATATAATTCGTTATTTTGAATATCTAACTCATCAATTACTTGCATTCTTTCAATTCATATTGCTAATGTAGTATGTTCTGTTTCATCAAACTCCACATTTAAATAATCACAAAATTCATCTATATCTTCAAAGTAGTTATTTTTAATGTAATTTGGTAAAGTTTGATTTTCATATTCTTTGTTTTCAATATAAATTTCCTCAATTTCTTCACGATTATGTACCTGCTCTGTTTCTGGGTTAATATAAAGTTCATATCACGGGCAATTGCTCTTGATGATATATTGTAATACACTATAAATTTGATTTAAAATCTTCTTATAATCGCTTTTTTCTAAAACATCTCCAAAGAATGCTTTAATTTCTTTTCCTTGTCTAAAATCAGGGTCTCCACTCAAAAATTCTTCCATATCAATTTCTTTATTAGTGTATTTTGAATATAGCATAGATACATTTGAAAGAAATTCATTTACTTGTGTTGCTATCTCATCTTGTTTTTCTTTATTCATTTTGCTCCTTTATTCATCTTTATTTTCATCTCTTTTAAATTCAGATTTTCAAATTAAACCAAGCGGGTTTAAGTTTCAAATTCTTCCTAAAAGTGGAGTTTTTATTAATATGTCTTTACCACGGTTTTTCAGTGTTTGTTTCGATATTTGTTTAATTGCTTTTTTGAAATTTTCATAAAAGATGCTTTCTATTTGTTTTGCTGCTTTTTGGAAAGACAAATCATTTTCTAATTTATTAATATCTTCAAATGTTTCTCCCAGTCTAAAACATCAGTTTCTGGTGTATTTAGATTTTTCTTTAAAACCATAAAGTCCTGAATACACAGTAGTTTTATCATTAGACAATTCTTTATCTTTATAGACTAAGAAAGATTTATTTTCATTGTTTTGAAGCATTTTAATCATAAAAATAAGACAATACTCACAATGAAAAGAACTTTCTGGTCAATATTTTTTCTTTTCTCTTTTTAGATATTCTTTCATATCTGGTAAAAATTTGTCATGTACTCTAACTAAATTGATAAATCTGCTTCCTGAATGGTAAATATAAAAATTTCATTTCATTTTTTCTCCTGTTTTTGATAATTAATATGTTTTATAATTGTTTATGTAAATATAAATATAATGAAAGGAATATAATATGTCAAACTTTAAAGAACAAATGTTGCAACATACAAAAGAAGTATTTGATAATTTAGAAATCAAATATGATGAAATAACATTAGAAAATAAAACTTTTTTTGTTGAAGAAATTAATTTCTTAAAATCAAACTTTGCAATTAAATTTCCATATAAAAATAAAATCTATAATTTATTTTTTTATTTTGCAGAAAAAGTAATTTCTTTAAACAAAACAAACAAAACTATAAAAATCTGAGAATATGGTGAAACAAAACAAAAATTTAAATATTATAAGAACTGATTTCCAAAAATTGTTCAGTCAATAGAAAGTAAAAAAGAAAAAATATGATGAATTTTTGTTCAGGAAAAACAATTATCAGACAAAATTCAAGAAAATTTTAAAAATGTTCCAGACAATATGAGAGTTTTTTGTTACAAAGATTTAAGCAAAAGAATAAAGGAACTTTTATAAGTAAATTAATAAGATGAAACCAAACTTTATGAGTTTGGTTTTGATTTCACCAAATCATATAAAACAACTTTTTCAATATTTTCTACATTAGGAGTTTTGATAACAATATCGTTGCTTTCTGTTTCTTCGTAAGCGTTGTAAATTATTTTCTTATAAGTCTTAAATATTTCTTTTTTCAGTATCTTTCTTAATTTATAAGTTATTTCTTTATTTGTTAAATTTTTATTTATTTCCTTTCCAAAACATAGTATTATGTCAAAATTTGCTGTTTTGTAATCAGTCAATTTTTCATCTTTTTTATACATAAAATCTGATTTAATAAGTTGGTCAGTGTCTAATGAGTGATAAAAAGAACTAAAACAAATTTGACAATGAAATTTTTTAAAAAAATCATCTCACTTTTCATCTTTGCTTTCACTTAATAAAAAATTCACTTCCTTTATAGTTTTGTCAATATTTACTCTATGTAAATAAACTTGCTTTTCTCCGCAATGATATGTATAAATATCTTGTATTTCCATTTTCATATTTCTCCAATCATTAATCGTTTTTAAAGGTTAAAGATAGTAGTTGTGAAACATCTTTAAAACCAATCTTTTTATAGATGTTTCCTATTATTTCTTTTGTATAGTAAAGTAATATATCTTTATTTGATATTGTTAATAGTTCATTACATAATTTTGCTACCATAATTTTGCTTATACCTTGGTTTCTATATTCCTGTTTAACAAGAACTCCCCAAAGAACAAAATAATCACTGGTAGAATAAACAATGCAACAATGTCCTATTAACTTATCTTTATCAAATACTAAATAACCATATTTTGCTTGTTGGTTTTTGTATTCTCTTATTCAATTTTCCCTTGTGCTAGGGTAAAAGTCATTTTCTCTTAAAAAATCTATTGCTAAGTCAATATTTGAGTTATCAACTTTTACTATTTTGTAGTTTTTATCATTAGCAAAGAGTTTTAAATCTTCCTTTTTTAAAGTAGCAATATTTTGCATTTCAAATAAAGCATTAGGGTATTTTTCTTTGAGTTTATTAGTTAAATTTGGACATAAATCTCCAAAACTAATTCACTCTGGTTTTAAAGTATCGATTTTGTCTAATATTTGCTCAATTTCACTTTCTTCATACAATTTGCTTGGAATAAAAAGTGAATTATTTAATGTGTTTTGAAGAATAACTCCGTTATTTAAATGATGTAAGATAATTTCTTTATTATCTACTTGCTTTTCTAACTTTCCGTTTTCTAATAAATAAATGTAGTAGTTATTTACTGCATCATCAAGGTAAAGATTTTTTAGGATTTTCATTGTTTCTCTATTCTGTGGTTAGTTTTATTCCATTAACATTTCTTTTTGATTATCTAAATCAAGTCTTTTTTCAATTGTTTCTTCAAACTTTCTATGAAACTCTTCTAAAAAATCAGAACCAATATAATACTCTGCATAATGCACAATGACATAAAAATTCTTCTTATTGGTTTTTGTAAATTCTTCTAAGACATCAGAGTGATTATCAAGCAAATAATTAAGTTTTTCAACAGCATTTTTTTCTAAATCAGCATAGTAAATATTTACATTATCGTCCGCAATTTCATATATGTGCTCGCTTTGATTTTCAAAAAACTTTTCATCTACTTTAAGTTCTTCATCATCTAATCTTTCTTCTAAATCTTCAATATATTTATTTGCCAAATCAATGTAGTTAAAATCAATTCCTTGAAAGTCTTCATTTTCAAAAACAATATCTCTAACTGTTTGATTTAATTTATCTTTTTTAAATTCTTCTAAAAAAGTTAATAATTCTTTATTAAGTTTCATTTTTGCTCCTTTTATTTTGTGAGTTTATTAATTTGTTTTGATAATTCTTTTGATTTTATTTTTGATGCTTTCATAACATCTTCTAATTTGGTATAAAATTCCTGATAAATATTTGTTAAATCTTCTTTTGTATTTTCAGAAATTAGGTCAGAACTTTTAATAAGTTTCAGTTCATTTTCTTTGAATTTCTTCATATTTGAAATGAAATAAATTTCATTTGAAATTTCAGTAAATTCTTTATGTAATTTATTTAAGTTTTTAAATTTATCTTCCATTTAATCTCCTTTACATAGTCATTTCATTTTCTATATCTTTTTCTTTTACCACTTTGATTGAATAAAGGTTGTCCTTTTCATTTTCCATAATGTCTTTTAGTGGGTAAAGAATATAAGAATAAGTTGTTTGTGATAATTTTGTACCGGTCATTTCCGTAAAGTTATCTGTTATTTCTTCTAAGTAATCTGTTTCAATGTTGAACAATTTATCAATTGATAACTTAAAAGGAATAATGTCATCATTTTTATAAAGTGAAAAGATTTTGTCCTGTGGTAAATCACTTAAATGTTCATTTCTATAAGCAATTCCAACAACAACGCTTCCGCATTCACTCCGTAAATCTCCAAGAACTATTAAAAATTCAGCTGGTTTTCCATTAAGATTTTCTTCTAAACTTTCTTTTAATTGTTTTCTCGGAATTAAAATGTTCATTAATATATCTTTATTCATCTATCTCCATTCTGTGGTTGTTTAATTATTTAAAGTGTTTGCTCTTGTAAAATTGTTTCTTCATTTTGAATTTGCTTCTGTGCTTCTATTTGATTTTGCTTGGTTTGCTCTTTAATCATTTGGTTTTTCTTTAATAATTTCTTTGTTTGAAAACAAACAAATTCTCCTTTGTAATATAAAGTTGTATTTCCAAGTTTTCCATTTCTATTTTTAGCAACTGTTAAATTGACTTTTCAAACATCGTTATTAAAAGAATTTGCATCTTTGATTTTATTTAGGAAAATCACAATATCTGCATCTTGTTCAACACTACCACTGTCTCTTAAATCGTGTAATTGTGGAGTATTGTTTTCTCTTTGCTCTACAACTCTGTTCAACTGACTGAGTGCAACAACTGTTATTTTTTCTTCAAGTGCTAATGTTTTCAGTGCTCTCGAAATAATTGAAACTTGTTCAGTTCTATTTCTTGAATTTTCACTTGCATCTATTAGTTCTAAGTAGTCAATGAAAACTACATCTAATTGTCCTTTAAGGTTTTTGTTGAGTTTTTTAATTTTTCAAATGATTTCTTTTAATTTACATTTAGGGGTATCATCAAATTGTAATTTCATTTTAGGTAAGAAAGAATAGTTAAAAGTATTTAATTTTTCAATATCATTTTCTGTAAATTGAAAGGGGTCTTGTAATTTATTAAGGGGAATTTTCATAACTGAACTAATTGTTCTGCTTAAAAGTTCATTTGAAGTCATTTCAAGTGAAATGAACGCAACATTTTTGCCAATTCGGTTTTTTTCTAAATTTTGATAACTAATTTTTTGTGCTAAATTAAGTGAAAATGCTGTTTTACCAACACTTGGTCTTGCTGCAATAACAATTAATTGTCCGGGTTTAAAACCTTGTGTGATTTCATCAATTTCAGGAAAGTAAGATAGTATTTTTCCTTGTTCTGGTTTTTCTTTCATTTCTTGTAATTGATTTGAATAATCAATCATAAGTTCATCAATTCTTTTGAATTGTCCAACTCCACTTGTAGTAGAAAGATTTAAATCAAAGAAAGTGTTTAATTCTTTGGAAATATCATCCAATTTAATGTTTTTATCTTTTAGAAACTCAGGTATTTTTCTTAGAGAAAACGCTTCAAACAATCTCATTTGTTCAAGTTCAATTAATCTATCTGAATAATCTTTAAGGTTTTTAGAATTTGCAAGTCCGCTAGATAAAATAAGGTTAAGATAATAATTATCAATGTTTTTGTATTGTTGCTTAATTTCAGGTTTTTCTAAAAAACTTGCAATATCTTCATAGTTAAATGTGATGCTTTTATTTTTGAACTTTGCTTTTTCATTTTTAATTAATGAAAATAGTTCTCTATTTCTAATATCAAAAAAAGTGTTTTCGTTTAAATAATCAACTCCTAATCTTTGTTGCTCATCATCTACAATTAAAATGTTTAAAACATTTCTTTCTAATTGAATATCTTTGTAAATAGTATTAGGGTTAATTAATTTAGCTAAATCTTTAAATTGAAATTTATTCATAATTTTTAAAGTGATGGTTCTTTATCGAATTCATCATAAATTGAACTTTCAATTGTGCTTTCTTCAATGAATTTTTCAGGGTTTAACGGAGTTCCGAAATCATTAGTTGCTACTTTTTCTTGAAATTTTTCTTCCGTTTTTTCTTTTTCTTTTTGTCAATTTTTAAAGTTATTAATTACATTGACAAATTTTGTTTCTTGTGTTTTGTCATTTTTTTGCGCAACGTCAATTCTATTTATTGAGTTAATAATATAACCGTCATTACTTGGTAATTGCTCGTAATTAACTTTTACTATTTTATGTATTAATGAATACGCAATTTCTTGTGCTGATTTGTGTTCTGTATTCTCAAAGTCTTTTGGAACAAATCATCAAAAAGGGTAGTAATTCACTGAATTTTCTTCATTTGTTTTTTGAACGTAAAAAATGTAGTAATCTGTATCTGTTTTTTCTGCTTTTTTTGCAATTATTTTCTTTGTAATTTTTCCGTAAGTAGTTCCTGTTATTTTTGAATAATTCATTTATATCTCCTTTGTTATTTGTTAATGTTTTTGATATTATCGATAAGTTTAATTTGTAAATTGTCTTTTGTTTTTCTATATTTTGGAATTCTTTTTGCAATTCCTAATTGCTCTTCCATATCTTCTTTAAGTTTTTCGATATTACCCCCTTTCTTGGTAAAGAATTCTTCAAGATTTCATTTGTTTTTATTAATTCAAAACAAACTTATATAAATTAAATTGAGAATTCTTATTTGTTCTAAAAAGTCTAATGTGTTAAATCTTCTAATTGCTTTTTGAAATTTAATTTGGTCTTTTCTATGAAACAAATCATTTTTGTAAATATATGTTTTTCAATACTTATTAAGGAAAAACCAAGATAAATTTATAACGATACTTTTAATGTTTTTTAAATCAAGCTCATAAATATCGCTAAGAAATTTAAATCATTGAGTATAGATGTTATAAAACACTCTTTCATAGTTTTTTCTATTTGATTTCAGTTCTTTGTTCAGAACTAAAATTCTTAGTTTTTCTTTTTCATACTCAATAAAAGTTTGCTCTTGATTTACTCTACCCAAATCTCCTGATAATGCAATAAACGTTCAATCATCTATTTTGTACATTGCATCAACTAAATATCTTAAAAAACTATATTTATTGTTTAAATTGATTTCTAATTTAATTCCCTTTTCAAAAGTTTCTAATTGCTCTTGCATCTGTTTATTAAAATTAACATCAATTTCCAAAATTTCATATTCATCAATTTCTTCTCTTTCAATAATCAACTTTCTATGAACGATTAAAGGTAAGACGTTATTTTCATTAGTAAGCATTAAGAGAAAATTATTATCAAAACAAATGCTTCATTTATAAAGTGTTTTCAAATCAGTTTTAAATGGTTGAAAACTATAACCTAGTTCATTTAATTTAATTACATAAGCAACAAAATTACTATAATCTGAAATTTCCATTCACTGGGTTCATTTTTCTTCTTCGTAGTAAATACCTTTATTAATTTGATGTATTTTCTGAATTTTTAATTTTTCAAGTTCTAATAACATTTTTAACCTTTGTTTTTGTGTTTGTTTGATTTGTAAAATTGTTCAATTAACTTAAAATTGATTTCTTTAAAGATTTGGTCTTTGCTATCTCTGAAACTCTCGTGCAAAAGAACCATTTTATCTTTACCAAAAAGGTATTGTGCGTTTCTGCTTCTAAAATCATTATTCATAATCTTTTCTTCCACTGTTGTTTCAGCAACATTTTCTATTACGTGTTTAAGTAAGTTTTCTCTTTGAATGACTTTATTTTCTTTTTTCTCTCTAACTGCTTTTAATGCAGGACTAACTTGGTACTCAAATTTTCTTTCATCATTTAAAATGTCTTTAAAACCAAGATAAAAAGGTGTCATTGTTCATAAGAAAGGTTTTTCATTTGGTATATCAATTAACACATCATTTTTTGGTTTTTCTTTTAAGTCATTAATTTCCAAAATGTTTTTATCTTGTTCTGATGAAGAGACATTATCATTTTTATCTGAATGTGAAATTGACTTACTAATAATTTCCTTTTTACCGATTGATTTAATAAAACTCTCCATTGTTTCTACTGACGAGCTTGAAATAAAATAAGTTAGTCCAGTGTTATCAATAATGGTAGTTGTTTCTCCTTTACCAGTATCATATTTTTTAAGTTGTGCATATGATTGAATAATAATTAAAAAGAAAATTCATCTTGAACGAGCAATACTGATAGATTTGTGAAAATCATCAATTGTTGCTAAACTTGCAAATTCTTCTAAATAGAATTGAAACTTTCTAGGTAAATGTTTTTGCTTTTGTTTATTTGCTTCTTCGGTTGCATATTTATAAAGTTGTTTTAAAAACAATGTATTAAATTTATTAACTGCATTTTCGTGGTCTGGGTAGCAAATAAACAAAGCAAATGGTTTTTCATTCATATTCTCTAAAAGTTCTTTTAGATTTAATGAACTAGAAGATAATCTATCTGAAAGTTTAAAGTGAGTAGCATAACCATTGATTACATCTTGCGCATTACTTATCATTCCTTCGAGTGTTCCGTCTGCTTTTTGTGGTAAGTTTGAAAAGATTTGCAATAACTGTTTTCAAAAAATATTGTGTTCAGACATTTTTTCAATTTCTTCTCTTCAAGTACCATTTTTAAAATTATTCGGACTTAAAAACTCTGCTGCTTTAATAATTGTTAAATCTTCTGGGTTTAATCTTTCAATGTTGTACTTTTTAAATAACGGATTATTCATTGTTTTGTAAAGCAAATAAGTAAAAATGCTAGTTAAAATGCTTTTACTTGAACGCAATCAAATATCATTTTTACCGTCCGGTCAACCTAAATCTTCGACTATCTCATTAATTGAAGAAATTGCTTTACTATAATCTTGCTCTTTTAACTCATTAAATGGTTTGCTATTGATAATTTCATAAGCAAACATTAAAGGGTTTCAAGTTTCTCCGTCTTCATCAATTAAGTCAATTAATTTAATTTGATAACCATTGTCATTTAAATAGTTATTCATTGTGTTATAAATTTCTTTTTTAGGGTCAGTGATAAACATACAAGGTTTTTCATCTTCTGGTAATTGTGCATTGTAAGTAATATTTGGTAATACTAAAAACTGACTTTTACCACTACCTGTACCCCCAATGATTTTTGCGTGATTATCTTTGTTATTTACAATTCAAATTTTCTTTTTTGTTTTAGCGTCAATTTTATAACCTAAAATTCAATTTGCTTTGTTTTTAGGTTTTACAACAAATTCACTAAATAGTTTTTTTCAATTCCCTATTTTCTTTCTTTCGTTTCATAAAAAGATTTCATCAGGGTTTTTATCTTTCTTGAACTCTGGTTTAAAGTCATTCCAATTCACTACAACCATTATTCCAATAAATAAGAATGTATAGCAACCAAAGAAAATACCAGTGATTTTTCATTTTGTTATAAAGTTAATTAGCGCTTGTCCAAACTTTTGTTTTTCAATTAAAAGAACTTTTAAATTGAAAAGAATAAAGATACATAAATACAAAATGATAAGAATTGATAAATAGAAAATAATTGAAAGAATTAATGACTTTTTAAATTCCTTTTTAAAATCAAAGAGTTTATCAATGGTTTTCCATAACATAATCTATTGCTTCTTCCATATCGATATCAAAGTTTTTATAAAATTCTTTAATTGTTTTCATTTGTTTTCATTTCTCCTTTCTTAAACTAGTTAAGTTTCATTTTGATTTAAAATCTTCTTCATCTTTTTTCAAATTCATTTTAGAGATAACAAGTAAAGTTTTTGCATTATGAATTTCTGATTGAAACTTGTCTTTTAATGCAATTGCTTCCTTTTTAACATCTCAATCTGTTTCTTTAACAATTGACTTATCAAAATCTTTAAGCATACTTTGATATTGCTTCTCAAACTGTTTAAAATCACTTTGATGCTTTGTTAGATAATTTAAAATTACATTCATTTCTTTTGAATGAGAAATCTCGTTTAAAGATAAATTCTCTTTTTTGATTTTTGATTTTAAAGAACCCCAAGATTTTCTAAATTCATTAAACTGATTAACATTGACTTTATTATCATTCACAAAACTATCTATTTCGCTATTAAATGAAATACTAAGTGTTTCAACTATTTCTAATTTCTTTTGTTCTAAAAACAAATTCAAATTATGAATATTTGGTAATGATGCTTCTTTGCTTCAATTAACTTTTTCATTTGTATAGTATTTTGAAATATATCTTTGGTAGGGGAACAAATTTCTTTTGTATTTACGGTCAATTGAAATACAAGTTCTTAAAACAAAAGAAAATAACTTATTTTGTTTTTCCTTAATTTCTTTTGCGTAAATACTTTTCAATTCCTTTTTAGCAATACTATTATTTGCTTGAATACTAGAAATTGAATTTAAGCATTTGTCATAATTCTCATTTAGTTTTTTATAAAAGACATTACTTTTAATTAGTTCGTCATTAACATCTGCAATATAACCTTTGATTTTCTTATCTTTGACTTTGAAATAACTTTTAATTTTATTCTCATTACAATACTTAGCAATTTCTTCAATCTTTCTTTGAATTTCTAAATTGCTTGCTTTGTAATCAACATTCGCAATTCCATTATTAAAGTTTCTTTTAAAATCATAAAGTGAATTCTTAGTTTGATAAACTTGGTTTTCATACTCTTTATACAACTGAGCATTCATTTTTCACTCTGTTCTTTGCTTAAAGTCATCAATTGTTTTGTAAAGGAAATTGTTAAAAGGGTATCAAATGAATTTGCTATCTTTGTTTTTCTTGTAAGATTTTTCTTTTTCAAAAAAGACAATGTGAGCGTGTGGGTGTTTAGTATTTACGTGAATTCCCATATAACCCTTTATTTTGTTAAAGTCCATTTTGTTTTGAGAACAAAACACTTGTAATTCTTCTTTAAGTAAATCAAATCATTGCTTCTTAGAGAAAAACCTATTTTCTGATACTAATTTAGAATTAGGGGAAAAGATTAAATTAAATATCTTCTGGTCTTTGTCTAATTTAGATAATTCTTCTTTTGCTATTTCTAGTGGTATATCATTTTCATTTTGAGAAATATCATAGATACCTGTTAAAGACTTATCTTCCGAATATACTTTTAAGAAACTATGCATAAATTCAATTTCTTCTTTACCACTTTGTAAGAAAATATGATTTAACTTATCTTGGTTAAAGTTTTTAGGTTGAACTAAGATTGCTTCTTCTCTTGCAATATAATCAATCACTTTACCAGAACGAAATCAATGGTCTCCCAAACTCTTAGTTGTATTAGTTTTGGAATTCTTAATTTCTATTCTTTGCTTATGATTGAACACATTAAAAATTGCTATAACATTTGAATTAGTTTTATTCATTATTTAAATTAAGTATTCATAAGTATCTAATTAAATTTAAATACATACTAATATACTCCCTTAACATACTTTATGTTTGATTTTTTCCACTTATGAAATTAAAAAGTGTTTTATTAAAACAAATATCAAATTTTTGAACAACTCAATTCCCTTAGTTATGCATTTTCATACTGTAATACTCCCTAAACTACATAACAACTGCGATAAAGTCATTTTTTAAAAATCTAAATAAAGAACTAATGTCTATAAATCTTTGTTTGATAACTCTTTTATATTCAGATTTGATTTTGATAAAATCTACAACATAAGAAATTAATGAATTTATTTTTTTGAAAAACTTTCAAGCAGAAAATTTTCCTAAATTTAAAAATGTATTTGTTATTCTGGTGAATTTCTTCACAAACTTAAAATGAGTATTCTTTTTGTCTTTTTTAATATTTTCTTCTTCGTTCATTAAAACATCTTCTTTATCAAATTCAAAATCATCATTGTCTCATCTTGATGTTTGCATCATTCTTAAAAATGAAATGTATTTTTTACCATTTAGCAATAAACACAAAACAATCTTTGAAAAAGAATTGAATTTGATTTGTTTTACAAAAAAGGAATGTAATCATTTTTCACAAATTTGATTTCTAAAAAGAATGTTGATTTACCTGTTTTAGTTGTGGTTGCAATCTTTTTAATAATCATTTGTTTTGAATGTTTGTTAATCTTGTTAAGTGTTTTGTAAAATTCACTTTTATCAAAATTATGTTTTGTGTAAAAATCAAAACATTTCACTTTTCCGTTTTTTGCAAGTTCTGCAAAAAGCAACAATGAAATTAATAATTGTTTGTTTTTCAAGTTCATTAAAATTTCTTCATTTACTGAAAATGATGTTGTCTTTTTGAAGAAATGAAGATATTTTGTAATGTCCAAAGTTTTGAATTTATCATTTAAACTATTTTGAATTTTTAAAGCATCTTTGAATTTTGTTTGTTCTTCAAAAATCTCTTTTTGAGAATAACCAAATTCTTCAAGTTCTCTATGGTTTAAACCTGATAAATTCATAATTTCTCCTTTCTTTTTAAAATGAAAAGCAAGTCCCATTTGACTTGCTTTTTTTCTTGGTGTCTTTAATTGTTCCCTCACGAAATTATTAATAAGAAATTAAAAAACAATAAAGAAAATCTTTTAAAATACAACAAAAAATTCAAAGGATATGACATTATTTGTTCATTGGTTGATTATTTCGATATTTTCAAAGATTGTAATACAACAAAATCAATAAGTTTAAAAGAAGTTGTGATGCAACAAATCTACCAAAGAATTAAAGACCCATTAAGTATTTTAGGTACTTTTAATAGTTTAAAAAAAGAGCAAGAAATTGTATATTCTAAAAACTCTTTTTACAGATCTTTAGATTATATTGCTGAAAATAGGGAGCAAATTTTACAAAATATAAATTCAGTTCTTGTTAATCAATACAAAAGAGACGTAGAAATCATATGATACGATTCTACAACCACTTACTTTGAAACTTTTAGTAGACAAGGGTTCAAAAAACCTGGTTATTCAAAAGATGGTAAATTCAAAGAAGATCAAATTGTTATTGGATTAGCGACCGATTCAAATGGAATTCCGCTTCATTATAAAGTCTTTCCAGGCAACACAACAGATGCAAGAACATTTATCCCTTTTGTTTTAGAGGTGCAAAAAATATACAACATAAAACAAGTTACAATTATTGCTGATAAAGATATATCTACAAATAGCAACATCAGATTTTTAGAAGCTAAAGGTTTAAAATTCATTATTTCCTATCGAATGAAAAAAAGGTCTAAAGAATTTAAAGAATTTGTTTTAAAGAAGGAAGACTATATTCACTTCGAAACTGGTTTAATGTATAAAACAGAAGAAATTGCTTCTCTTTATAGAAACGGTAGAAACAATGGAAAAATAAGAAAAAGAATCATCACTTTTAGCAAAAAGAGAGTAAAAAAGATGCAGTGGATAGACAAATTTTAATTAATAACTTCCTTAAGAAAGCTAAAAACGGAAAAGTTTCTTATGAGGATATAACAGGTAATAAGAAATATAGATTCTTCAAAGCTGTTGAAAAATCTGGTTATTATGAACTTGATAATGAAAAGATTTTAGAGGATGAAAAATTCGATGGACATTATGTTTATGAGACAAATAGACATGATTTAACACCTGATCAAATTGTAGATTTATATGCAAAGCAGTGAAAAGTTGAAGAAAATTTTAGGAGTTTAAAAAGTAGATTAGCCCTTAGACCTATGTATTTATCAACTTGAAAACACATCGCTGGTTATATATGTATTTGCTTTTTAAGTTTAGTTTTAATGAAATTCTTAGTTTTCAAAATCAATGATTTAACAGGTTTATTTCAAAAAGATAAATTTACAGAACATAGATTAACGGAAATGATGAAAAACGTTATGTCAATTGAAGAAAGATTTAATGGTAAAACAATAAAGTCAATCGATGTAATAGATGATAGTATAGAAGATTGTTGAAATGACTACACCTTAGTTAAAAAAGTTTTAGAAATGACCAAAAAGTAAAAATAAATATCCGCTTCAAACGGATAGCTTGAGTGTAATCTCCAGTGCAACAAAAACACCACTCCCAACGCAACATATGAGGTGGTGTTTTTTGTAGTGTTTCTTTAAATTTTAATTATTTTTTATATCATTTGAAGAATTTGTTTCTTTCAGTATTGGACTTTCTTTTTCTAAAAGCACGATCATATAATTGGATTTCTTGTATTTTCGAATCTCAAGGTTTTTTATAATAATACAAATCGAAAAACAACTCATCAGCTGAAAAATAATCAAGAATTTCTCTTGGCATATTGTTTATTTGTTTTTCTGTTTCCATAATTTCTTCATCCGATATTTTGATAAAATTCGTTTTCTTCGGATATTTTCTTCTTATTAAACCATCAAAGTTTTCAATTGATCCTTTTTGGAAAGAAGCATATGAATCAGCTTTATAAATTTTAATTTGCAACCTATAACCAATCATGAAAAACGACTTAAATTCCAGTCCGTTATCAATAGCTATAGATTTAACATTTAGTCTTTTTTCTTTAATTAATTCAAACAACACTTTTGCCACATTTCACGGATTTTTATCTGGTACTTTTCTTATCAATCCGTAACGAGTTTGTCTTTCTTCAAAGGTTAATAAATGTGCAGTGGTTTTTCCTTTTTTACCGACAATTAAATCAGCTTCTCAATGTCCAAATTCAGATCTATCATTAACATTTTTAGGTCTAAAAGTTATTGGTATAACATATCTATTACCTACAAGTCTTGTTGTTGTGTCACCAGTTCTTTTTCCACCTTTTTTATAACGTGGACGTAGCTTGTTTTTATTGTCAAAGCTCATAACCCACTGTTCATTCAATTGTAAATTGTTTTGATTGTAGGTATTGGAAAATCATAATGATTCTTTATTTTGAATCAGGTAATTTTTACCCCTGAATAAGTATTGTCAAAGTTTTCTAAAAATACTTTTGTGAATTCCTTGTAATAATAAAAATCAGATTCCAATTTAAATTGATATTTTCATTTTTCTCTTATTTTAGATTTGTTTTCAGTTTCTTCAGCTATATACCCATTTTCGGTCGAATTATTTTTTATTTCTCTTCATATTGTAGATTTTGAAAAACCAAGAATTTTTGCAATTTTTTCTAAAGAAATCGAATAATTTTTTAAAAAAAGTTCTAGTTGTGCCCTATTTTTGAAACAAATTCTTTTATAATTCATTTATGTGGATCCTTTGCAAAAACACCACAAAAAAATTTTAATAAATTTAAAAGAAACAAAAACACAAGAAAAAAGCGTGGCGTGCAGCCATGTTTTTTTTCTTGTGTTTTTGCCCCTCCGCGTTGCAATGCAAATTACAATCGAGCTATCCGCTTCAAACGGATATTTTGCTTTTTATACTACTAAGTGGGAAACGTGGGGAAAGAAAAATAGGTCTTAGTTCAAAGTTTGTTTTCATTACTCTAAAACTTTCTTCAATTTTTCAAAGTTTTGAATATTACTTAATAATTTCTTTTTCATCCATATCTTCGTGAGATGTTAAAATTCCATAAAACCCATCAGAAACTTCATCTTTTAAAATGGCTTGATGATCTAATTCAACTTCGTTAGCTGAAAATTTTAAATACTTCTTACCACCTCTTTTCATTTCTGATTTTATAGCTGATAAATTGAGTAATTTTTCAGATTTTTTAATGAGTCTTTCACGACCTTTTTTATCTTTTCTTTGCCTCTTTCCTGAGAAAGTTAAAATGAGTTTATTATCAATTTCATAAAAGGTATTATTTAATTTAAAAAGCTCTTTGTGATCTTGTTTTTTCACACTAAATTCTTCATACATCATTTTATATGTCTCAAAATCATAAATTCCATCAATTTCATTTTCTAGATAAATAGCCTTGATAATTACAAAATGTAATAAAATAAATAAAATAGATATTACAAGTGTTTTAGAAGGGAAAAATAATGAAAAAAACAAAGAAAATATTACTAAATGGACTAGGGGCAGTTGCTATTATGGCTGTTCCAGTTTCAATTTTTGGGTTTTCCGCAGCAACTAAACCTAGTATTCAAGCAATCTTAAATGATTTACTTCAAAATATGGATTTAAGAGAATCTGCAATGAATAGTTTAAAACATAATTGAAGATAAATCGGTGATGGCGTATTATATAAAACAAATTTATATGTTTGAGATTTTTCAAATAGTCAATATGGAGGTTATGTCTTGCAAGACTATTCAGTTTCTTACGATGATAACTCATACTACACATATGAAGATTATGATAATAATATCATTTTTAAATTTAAAGTAGAGTCTTTTATAACAAGATTAGATCTTGTTGGTGGTGGATTAGATGTTGATTATAGAATTGTTACACAAGACTTAGATAGCAATATAGAAACAAATTATGAGCATTCTAGAAATGCGGGTTCATTACTCGGTCTTACATGACAACAATATTTAGATATTCTTACAGAAACTAATGATACTGGTGATACACTTTTTGATAAGAATGCAGGTAGAATAGAGCCAACATATGACGAAATAAAAAGAGTTACATTACCTTCAGAAGTTGATTTAGAAGTTTTATATAAAAATACACATATTAGTGATACTCTTTTATCATATTGAGGTGATTTTAAAAGAAAGAAAATGATTACCTTTAATGATAAAGATGGTACATATGAGTTTTCTCTTATTCCAGAATTGTTTGCGCCTGAAAATTTCACAGCGGAGAGATTCCCTAATCCATACTTTCCTGATGATCGAAACAAAGATGTAGTTAATAAATTAAAATGAATAGATTGAGCAGAGAATGATTTTAGGAAAATTTCATATAGACAAGAATCTCCAAACGGACCTAAGACATTTATTTACTCAAATCTTAAACCTAGTGATTACTACGGAGATACAGGTTTTAAAATGGTTGTTGTTGGATTCAAAACAGAAGCACAAAGATTAGATGAAGAATGAGTAAAAATTACTAATATAAAACTTGGTACACATGTTATTTCTGATGACACAAGCGCTGATAATTCAGTGTCAAATGCTTCATGAATAACGTTTGATGATGCAAAAAATCCATCTTCATATTCATTTTCAGGTGATGGAATCACTGGTGCAAATATGCATTGAACAATAGAATCTGATGAAGCAAGTAGAACTATTACCCTTAAATATAAATTAGAATCTACAAGACAAAGGGAAGGTAATTTTACTGGTGATGTCTTTTCATCAAATGAAAGAACAATTACTATTAGTGGATTCCCTTCTGAAGGTCAACCTGCTGTTGAATCTCAACAAAAAGATGATATTGAGAATTTAACACCTACTTTTACAGCTGATTCAAAAAAACAAGCTTCATATTTTGATACAAATAAAGAAGAAATTTCAAGAAGTGTAACTCAAGATGCAGAAAGTAAATACAATAGAACAGTAAATATCTTAGAAGTATTAGGATATGATGATGCTACTGGTAAATTAAAAGTAAAATATCGAATTGAATCTACACCTAAAGATAAACCTCAAGAAGCTCCTTTAAGTTCAAGAAAAAAAACAGCTGAAATTGAAGGTTACTTAACAGAAAAACAAAGAATTCAAAACATCAAAGATTCTTTATCTAATGAATCCATTTGATTTAACGGTGATAAAAAACAAACATCACCTTCTTCAGTTGATAAATCAAATATAACACCTAAAGATTTATCTAGCGATAATGCTACAATGACAATTACATCTATATCAGGAAATGATAAAGATGGAACTTTAACAACAAATTATGACATTAAAAGTTCTAAAACTGTTGATCAACTTTACAAAGGTGAGTATGCAACAAATGGTAAAGATGTAAATGCAATTAATAATACAGCAGTTTCAGGAAGTGAATCATTAACTGGTTTCAAAACCGAAGCAGAAAGACTTGATAAATTAACTACAAATCTTGATTATACTGATAAAGAAGTAACAATGCCTTCTGCAACTAATAAAGAGTCAGTAACTAATGACCTTGGAAATGATCAAAACGCAAAAGTTGTTATTGATTCAATTGAAGAAGCTAATGATGGATCTGGAACTATTAAATTTAAATACCATTTTGAATCTACAAAAGACGGAATGACTGGTGTTGTGTCAAGTTCAAAAGAAGCTACAATTAATGGATTCAAAACAGAAAAACAAAGATTAAATGAACTTAATGCTACACTTGATTACACTAATAAATCAACAACAATGCCTTCAGGTTCTAATGCTGATAGCATTACTAAAGCACTTCCTAACGGAAGTGCTGCAACAGTGGTTATTGATTCAATTGAAGAAAGAAACGACAAAGATGGAAGTATAAAAGTTAAATACCACTTAGTTTCTTCTAAAAACGGAATGACAAATATTGTTTCAGAATCAAAAGAAGGTACTATCACAGGATTCAAAACAGAAAAACAAAGATTAGATGATCTTAGTGCAACTTTAAATTATCCAAATAAAGATACAACTATTGCTTCAGATGCGCTTAAAGAAAAATTCAATTCTAACCCAAATACTTTTGATAATGCTAAATTATTTATGTACTCAATAACAGAAGCAAACGATGAAGCTGGTACATTAAAAGTTAATTACCACTTTGTATCTACAAAAGATGGAATGAATGATGTTGTTTCTGAAACTTATTCTCAAGAATTTAGTGGATTCAAAATCCCTTCAAAAGAATTAAGCAATATTAATGATTTAGACGCATCATTTAATGGTGATAATTCAAAATTACCTTCATATTTTGATAGTTCAACAGCAGATAAAACACTTTCTACAACTGTAGATCAAGATCCTGATGAAATTTACAATAGAGTTGTTAAAGTTACTGAAGTTGTGAATCCAAATGATAAAGAAGGTAAATTAATTATTAAATATGTAATTGTTTCAACAAACAAAACTGATCCTAATGAAACATACATTTCAAATAAAAAAGAAGTAGAAGTTCCAGGGTTTAAAACTGAAGAACAAAGACTTAATGAACTTAGTTCTGAGGCAAGTTATCCGGATAAAGAAAATACTTCTCCTTCTGAAATTGATGTAAATAACATTAGCTTTACAAATAATTTAGAAGATGCTAATGTTGAACTTATTCCTGATTCTCTTGTTAAAGATGATTTAACTAATTCAGTTACAGGTAAATACAAAACCACTTCAACTAAAGAAGGTGCTGAAGATGTTTCTGTAGAAAAAGAATTCACTATTACCAATTTTCAAAGCGAAGTAGAACGTTTAAATAAATTAGTTAATAACGATCAGGCAACTAAAACAGTTACTTACAATGATGCTTCACAAGAAAAAGAAGCCATTAAAGCTTCAGAATTTGTTGCTAAAGAAAATCTTCTTGAGCTTATTAATGCAAATATTTCAACTCCAGATTCATTAGTTAATAAATCAAAAATTGAAATTAATCTTGATGATATTGTAATTAATGATGAAGATGGAACTATCACATTTAAATACCACTTAGTTTCTTCAAAAGATGAATTTACAAATGCTGATAAAGCTGATAAAACTTCTACAACAGAAGAAAATCTTATTTTAGATGGATTTTTAACCAACTTACAAGCTAGAAAAAATGAATTAATTAACAAAATTAATGAACTTGTTAATAGTAATAATGAAGGTAATTCAGGACTTATCGAAGAGCAAGCAGATGAGCTTATTAACTTAATTAATAGCGATAAAACTGATACCATTGCTAAAGTTGATGAACTTGAAAAACAAGCTGATATTACTGTAATTAAAAATGATTTAGCAAAACTTACTCACCTTAATTCAAAACAAAGAAGTGATGCTGATAGTAAAATTAGCAAACCAGATTTAACTGCTAAGGAAGCTAAAGAAATTTATAATTCTTACGTTGAAATTGATGCAAAAATGGAAAAACTTGGAGAATTAGTTGATAAATATAACAAGCTTATTAGCGATCCAAATAATAAAAAATACACAAGCGCTAATGAAGAAACTAAAACTCAGTTTGATAATAATTTAAACTATGCAAAAGAACTTCTTAAGTCAGATAAATATAATGGAATTAGTGAAGATTTAGCTTTAGAGGAAGTTCCATTTAACCTTTTAGATAAGTTAATTAGCGATGTTAATACTATAAATAGTTTAGATTATGATTATGAGAATTTAAATAATAATTCTAAATTCCCTAAAGAATTAATTGATAATCTTAGATACCTTAATGAGCAAGAAAAACAAAAATATAAAGATGCAATTGAACCTAAAGAAACTTACTCAGAAGGTCAAGCTATTTACAATTATGCAGTAATTGTTAATAATCATAAAAACGATGCAATTAATTACATCGATTCACTTAAATATCTAAATGAAACTGAAAAGCAAGCATTTAAAGATAAAGTAATTGTTGCTAATGGCGAAGATTTTGATCTAGTAGATAAAATCAAAAACGATGTTTACGAAGCTGATTTATCAGTTAAAAAACTTATTGATGCAGCTAAAGGTGCTGCAAGATTAACTAATGATGAAATTAACCAAATTATTAATAACCTTCACAATTTAGGTGTTAATAATCCAAATTATGATAATTTAGATAATCAACTTATTAGCTACAATGACTTTGCAGATGCATTAGAAAGATACCGTAAAGATAATATATCTAGCGATACTTTCTTAGAAAATGAAAGATTGTTAAAAGAACAAATTGCTAAATTAGATGAGAATCATTCATATAATCAAAATAACATCTCAAAAGCTGCACAAGCACTTCAAGATCGCTCAGGTTTACTTAAAAAAGATTCTCAAAGCGAAATTAATTTAGTGCATTCTCTTTTAGAATCAAGAGAAACAACATTTAAAAATGAAATTTCCCATGATAATTTAGTAAACCAAAATAGATACCAAAACTTCGCTAAAAACGTGGTAAATGCAAAATACTTTAAGCTAGCTATTAAAGGAAAAGCAACTAAAGAGGAAATTCAGATTCTTAAATCCATTGCAAAAAGCGATGCTTCAAATGTAATTTACAGTGCATTAATTAAGAAACTTGATGCAATTAAAGTTTATATTCCAAGAAAAGTAACTTCATTTAAATGATGATTACTTGTGTCTCTTACCCTTCTTACACTCGGTTTTTGAATATTTATGCTTGGAAGAAAGAAAAATTAAAGACCTTTAATAGCTTCTATTAAGGCAAAATAAAAGCACCAGCAATAGCGCTAGTGCTTTTTTACTTGCTTTCTAAAAAGAGGAGTAATTTCTCGATTCAAGGAGAATTATTGTCATATCCAGGATAAACTGAGCTTTTCTTGGTTATTTCAAATCCATTATCCATGCTGACGCTATATTTAACTACATCAAACATTGAAATATCATTTTCACCATCACCAAAGGCAATTGTTCTATTTAAATCTAAACTATATTTAGATGCAAGGTACATTAATCCTTTACCTTTAGTTGCAGTATTTTCCATTACATCATACATTGTTTTTCTAGAATAAAGGCCATGAATGCTGCTTAGAGAAGCTGAAAGCTCTTTAATTTGCTTAATTAAACTTGGCTGTGCGCTATCAGTTAAAATTAAGAACTTGCACACATGATACTTATTTATGTCAAAAGTAGCATCAATTTCAGTATATACACCAGGAGCTAAAAAGCTATAATTATCCCTTTCAGGGAAAAATTTAGTTGCTCCAGTTGGATGCCCAAACATTCCGTTTGTTGTATAAATTAAAAATTCATAATTTAGCTCCATTAATTTATCAAACATTTGCTGAGCATCTTTGCTTGGCATTGAATCATAATGAATAAGCTGATGATTTTGGTTATCATAAATCATAGCTCCATTTGATGTAATCATTGGAAAATCTGGTTTAATGTTACTGATTGTGGTTTGGAGCGTATAATAAGGTCTTCCAGTTGCTATAATTACCTTTTTACCCATTTGTTGAAATTTCTCAATAGATGCAATATTTTTTTTAAAAATATCATTTTTCTCATTAAGTAAAGTTCCATCCATATCAAAGACAAAATTGTCAATTTCATCTAAATTAAACTTAACTAATTTGATTTTGTAAGCAACAGCTTTATGTTCTTTTTGCTGCTCTTTTGAGTAATACTTTTCAATTTCTAAGTAGTTATTTGGATCATTATTTTCAAATCCTAATTTTAAATTATCAATAGCAGCAAAAAGCCCTTTAAATGAATCAAATTTTTCAATTTGTTCAATTTGAGCAACTTCAAAATCACCACTATCTTGGTTTTTGATCCGTATTAAATTACCTACTTTTAAATTTTGTCTTGATGGATAATCAAGACGAATTTCATATACTTTTTGACCATTTCTTATTTTTTTAAACCACTTATTTTCAACTAAAAATTCTCTTTGCACTTTATTTTCCTTTAATGAATTATTTATATTTTAAATATTTTTTATTTTTATCAAATTAATTTATGCTTGTTTTGTTTGAAATTGCCCAAGTTTTGAAAGTAATTAGAGAATTTTAAGCATTTTTATTTTCTATAAAAAACTAAATTAAGATTTTCCAAAATGCTCTCTAAAAAAAAAAAAAAAACTTTTAGAGCTGCATTGTAGGTATAAAAGGAAAGCGTTAATGTTTTGAATATCTAGATTATTGCATATACTTAATTAAGTATTTTTTAATAAAAGAAAAGAAATCTTTTTATAAATTAAATACTTTATAACAATAATTTAAAAGAAAGAAGTGATAAATTATGCACAGAAATAAGAAAACAAAGAAAATCCCGTTTGTCTTAGCAAGTGGTGTTTCACTTACTAGTTTATTTGCAACTTTATCAGTTACGATAAATGATCCAGCAACTGCAAATGTAAATGAAGTTGTAAATACTCAGTTTGAAGAAGTCACCAACTTTTTTGAAGACACTATTTGAAATAATTATGCAAATATCGAAGGTATAAATTCAGGAAGAAATTTAGACAATTACAACTTTTTAACTCCAACAACCTTTGATAAGCCACAACTTTATAATTATTTAAAATTAGAGGGTAATCGAAGTGATTTAGATATAGGGACTACACCTAGCACAAAAACAAACGATGGTTTAAATAAAACATCTCCATCACTAATGTCTACTCGTGATTGAAGTAGGTTTTTTAGTGTAAATGAAAAACAAGCAGCAATTTATAGCGGGAGATATAGTAATATAGCTCTTGGTGCTTATGATTTTCTCAAATGAGGACAAAGAAATACATTTAACTGATCTGGGGATAATACTGCAAAAGGGAACTTTTGATCAGGTGATGGTTATTCATCGAATTCAAACACTAAAAAATTTAGAATTGGATTTAATTTAACTAATTTATATACTAAAGATTCAAATTTTTATGGTGCTTTTTGAATGTCTAATGACATTATTTTAACTGGGCAATTAAAACTTACGTTATTTGCTAGACACAAAGATACTACCGACTTTACACAAATACAACCAGGAAGTGTAAAAACATATGTTTTTAAAATTAATGAAAAAGGTAATTGAAATGAGAATGATGATGAAATTAACCCTTATACAATTAACTTTGTAGAAAACATTGCTAAAGATCAAGCAAACTACGTTATTGTTAATGATTCAATTTCATATTGAGCTTCTCTTGACAAATATCAATATGTTTCTTATTATAAAAATGTTCCAGAAGATGTTAAAAACTCACCAAATTATGCTTACACTAAAAATTGATTGTCAAATGGTGGTTCTAGATCTTCTTTAGATAAAATCTTAATTGATTCAAAAGTACCTTCTACACCTTCGGATTTTGATTATAAAGTAGATGATCAAGGAAGAACTAAGTTTGGTCTTGGTTGAAAAGCAATTGAAAATTATTCTTACCAATATACAAATCAACCAGGTGGTGACGTATCAAAATCAATCAGAAATGTCCTTAGAGATAATCAAGGATCTATTTTTAATTTCCATGTTACGGCTTCAAGAGTAACAGGTGATTATATCCCTTCAGTAATTATTGAATTTGAAGTTAAACAACACAATGAAAATACAAATGACTTATTTTTCGGTTCACCTATAAATGTTAACAATTCTAATTTAAAAAATTCATTTATTGGAGCAGGAACTAATAGGTTTTGAAGTGAAAATCGTTATCATTCCATGACTTCTGGATTTATGAAAGTTTCTAAACGTAATGAATCAATGATTAAAAAATTCATAACTAGAGAAAGATCATTTGTAGAGCCTGAGTTTGCAAGTGAAAATGATAACTTGCCTAGAACAAACATCGAGTTTATTGATAAATCTAAAGATATTCAATATCAATTAATTTATACTCAATCTAAAAAGAATTATGAGAGTTTAAGAAATGCCAAAAATCAAAATAATGAATTTTTAACAGAATACGATACTAAATCCACTGTTAATTCATCAACAATAATTGCTAATAAAGATTCATTAGTTGCTAAACCCGTTTTTACAAAAGATACAGATGATAAAATTTGATATGCAGCTAACTCTGCTGGAACTCCTTTAACATCTTTTTCAAACAAAATAAATGATGGATTTTATGTTTTTGAAGATATTACTTATCGTTTAACTGATTTAGAAAAAGTTAAAAGGTATCTTAATGGTAAAAAATGATTAACCAAAGCTCAAAAAAATAAAGTTATCGAAACTGCTACAATGGTTATAAAAAACCAAAGTAATAATGATTATAAAAATAGTTATTTATTTGACCCAAGCAACGATGCATCTGATTTTCTTGCTTCAAATTTCACTAACGCTCAAGAAAGTGAATGAAATGATGGTGTATTAGCCAAAAAAGTGAATACATTAAAAGAGTTTATTTCTTGAATCGATAGATTAGATGAATCACAAAGAAAAGGAGAATCATACTACCTTTTATCTAAAGGTACAAAATATGAAGATTCTAACACACCTGCGTTTTCAATTGATAACATTGAAGTACCAATGAAAACCAACTTTTATTTAATGCAAACATCAATGCGTCCTTTTGTTCAAAGAGGATCTAATAATAACTCTAATCCAATTAGTACATACTTTAACATAGTTTCAGAATTTAATAATGATCCAGAAGCAAAAGACAGAAATATTGTTACTGAATTCAAAGATTGACCTAGAATAGAGAAAGATGTTTATTTTCAAGATCGTCTTTTAAAAGAAGTAGCAAGAACTGGTAAAGAAAACCTTGAAAAAGCTTTAAATGAAGCTTTAGCTCCACTCTCATTACCTAGTGAATTGTCAGTAGTTTCAAAAAGTTTAAAAACGTTATTGATTTACGAAACAATTAAATTTTATGATGATCCAAATACAAAACCAAGTTCTTCGGACAGATACGAATTTGTAAAAGACGGGAACGTAAATGATCAAAATTATAAAAATAAAATGGCTGACATTGTCAATAGATATGGTTTAGCAATTTCGACTTTATATAAGAAAATCGAAGCTATTAAAGATGAAAAAGATAAATTTGTCAACAATAATCCTGATTCTGATTATCACAATATTTATGCTAATTCAACCCAAGAAAATCATCTTATTAGTGATAAATGATATAAGGATTATTTAAAGAAACTTAATGATGAAGGTGTTTCTAATGCTGATAGCATTTATAGAGATTTAACACGTTTATATGCTTTTATTAATGATGCTTATGCTAACTTAAAATCTCAATGAGTTGATAAAATGGTTAGCTCAAATGGTAATAAAGAAGAATATTCAAGAAACATTGATAGTTTTGAGTTTTTAACAGAAGATCAAAAATTAACATTTAAAAATGTTGTTGCAAATAACCAAGCTGAAAACAACTATTCTTATGATGCCAATACACATGTATTAACTAATAAAATTGCTCAAACTGACAGTTTCTTACAATCAAAAACAAATGAAGCATTTAATAAATCTAAAGAAAACTTAAAAAATAATATTGATTCAGATTATCCTTATTTAACAGCTGCTGAAAAACAACAGTTAAGAGATGCTATTGATAATGCACAAATTAATAAAAATTCAGCCACTAGATTTGGTGATGATCTAAGTTTACAAAGTGCTATTTTACCTTTTAAAACTCAAAATAGTTACCGTAAACAATTAATAGATAAAGTAAATTGGTCAACTATTGATGGGAAAAATTCTGCATTAACTCAAAATCAAAAAGATGCTTTAATTAAGGAAATTAAAGAAACTACTTTCACAAGAGAAACTAAAAATGCTTACTCTGATAAAATTTCAAACTTAAATACTTCAATGGTTGAGCTTAAAAACCAATTTGATTCTTTAGATGAAGCAACTAGAAATTTAACTTCAACCAATTACACTTATTCAACTGATGATGTTAAAAGAACTTTTGAAACAAAATTACAAAAAACTAAAGAAGTGCTTCAAAATACAACTTCTCCAGCGATTGTTGATTCTAGTTCTATAAATACACTTAAATCAGATCTTAAAAATGCATATGATGCTTTAAATGGTGATTCATATGAAACAAGAGTTAAAACATTTAACAATTTAACTGAACAATTGCAAAATCAAATTTTAAATGAAATTAGACATAAAGGTACACAAAGTGAACGTGAAGCAGTCTTTAATAAAGCGCAAGAATTAAATGATTTTGTGCCATCTCTTGTATCTCAAATTAATGACGCTAAAAGAGTACAAAACACAACAGATTATACAAGTGCTTCAAATTCTAAAAAAACTAGTTTCAACAATGCTCTTAGCTCTGTTTCAGATCTAATTGATGCTAATTCAAAATTAAAAGAAATTAGTCAATTTATTTCTACAGAAAAAGTGCTTAAAAACACAAAAAGTAAAAAAAATGCATTGTCAAATGCTATTAGTGCTCTTAATGGTGATGAAATTGAACAAGAAAGAACTAGAATTAATAATTTAGTTGTTGAGTTTACTTATCCAAATTCTGCAAGCATTTTAGCTAAAAATGCTCAATTAGATCAATTTACAACTACATATACACCTGAGGCTAACACAAGTGTAACTAAAATTAGAACAACTGAAATAGATGATGCTAATGGAAAATTAAAATTAGAATATCAAATCACTTCAAGCAAATTCCAAAACGAACCAGATATTCAAATTAGTTCAACTAAAACAACAAATTTCATTACTAACTTTAAAACTTCTTCACAAGAAGAAAAAGAACGTTTAAATGATCCTGAAAATAATAATATTTTAGTTAATGTTGATGTATCAGATAAACAAGTGCAAGCATCAGCACTTAAACTTGCAAATTCAATTAATAAAATTAATTTCCAAATAACTGGACAAGCAAGCGCAAGTGATGTTGTAATTGATGGTTATGATGATGTAACTGGTGATTTACAAGTTAGTTATAAACTTCAATCAACTAAATATGGAATGACAAATGTTAAATCAGATACAGTTTATACTAAAATAATTTCAGGATTTAAAACTGAAACTATCCGTTTAAATGAGTTATTGAAAGCAAGTAATGTAACTTCAAGCGTTTTAAATAAAAATAAAGATGTAAATAATGTAACTAATGCAGACTTTAGCTTAACAGCTAATTCTAATGTTCAAAATGCAAGAGTAGATCAGGTTAATATTACTAGAAGAGATGCTGCTACAAGTAATATTGAAACAACCTTTGCTTTAATTTCAACACGTAAAAAAACTAATTTAATTACTATTAACGATTCTTCAAGACAATCATGAGCAAACTTTGCAACTCCTAAATCAAACAAAGTATCTGACACTGTTGTTGTAGGTCCTTTTAAAACTGTTGAACAAATGGAGCAAGAAAGAATTGCGGCTCTTTTACCTAATTTAGTTGCGGAATACCCAAATAGCGCTAATGTCACACCTAACCAAGCACAAACAAGTGGTATTCTGTTTAAAGTTAGAGAAAACAACACTTTAAAAGAGCTTTCAGATCCTTCAATTCAACTTTCTATTTCAAACTTTGTAATTCAAACTCCAACTCAAGAAGATTTAAGAAATGGAAAAATTAATTTCACTTATACTGTTAATTCAGCAAAACCTAATTTAAATGTTTCTCAAGATGTTACATTAAATGATGCTAATGCACCACATTCTCTTACAGGATTTAAAACAGAATCAGTGAGAATTAATGAAGTTTCTCCAACAGTTACAATTAAAAATAGCAAAGCAATTAGTGCAGATGCTGTGAAAAATTCTAATGTTGCTAATTATTTAACTTTTGCAAATTATAATAGTGCAACTGAACAAATTGCAAATATTATTGTTAATAACACAAATCAACGTAATGGTCAAATTACTATTTCTTATGATGTAGTTTCAAAATTAGTTACTACACCAAGTGCTATTTCAAAACATTTTGCAAATGTAGTTGTTAGTGATTTTGAAAATGAAAAGGAAAGACTTGCAAAATTAGATAATTTCGGTCTTATTAACCTTAAAGGCACAATTAATAAAAATACTACAAAAGCATCAAGTTTAAATGTTTCAAGTTTTGATGTTGAAACTATTAACAATAATTTAGCTAACTCAAAAGCAAAAGTTGTTCCTGCTTTAACTAATACAAATGATGAAAACGGAAGTGCTACTTGAACTTGAAGCATTGTTTCTACTAAAGCTGACCTTAAAGATGTTGTTTATCAATCAAACAAAAATAATGGTGCAACAGGATTTTTAACAAATCAAAACGAAGAAGTAAATCGTTTAAATAATGAGGTTAATGTTTCATTTACTAAAAATGCTGTTAAAGTTCTTGCTTCTCAAATTACTAGCGACAATATCGAACAATATGTTAAAGTCACAATGAATTCAAATACTCAAAAAGTAGTTTACGACAGTTTCAAATTTGATGATATTACAGGTAGATTAAAAATCACTTACCACCTTCAGTCTACTCAAAATGGATTAAACAGTGCTGTTTCTAATTCAAAAGAAGCGTTTGTAAATGTTCAAAGTAACCAATTTACAACTGAAGCAGAAAGAATTGCTAAGTTAGCGCAAGATTTAGTTAATGCAAATAGTCAAAATCCACTTGTAAATTACACAGGATTAGACAAAAATAATACCAAAGCTTCACTTGTGCAACCTGCTCAATTAATTTTTAATAATAATGTAATTAGATCAAGTGATCAAGCTAGTGGACAAGTAATAAGTATTGTTAGCACAGATGATGTTAGTGGCACACTTAATATCTCTGTTAAAATCAAAACTAATAAATCTTTAGCCCAATTGAATACCATCGATTCAGTTGGTTCCACTGATATTAGTGCAACCAAAGAAGTTAGCTTAACAGGATTCTTAACTAATTTAGAAGAGTATCGAAATTCAATTTTAAGTAAAATTGAAGAATACAAAAACGCAGGTAAAATAACACCAAAGCAAGCAAAAGAATCAACTAATGAAGCTAATAGCAAATCAACTACTGATGAGCTAGATAAAGTTAAAGAAAAACTCGAAAGAACAGCTTATCTAAATCGCGTTGATGAACTTCAAAACTTAAACCCTAAACAAAAACAAGAGTTAATTAGTAAATTAAATACTAAACCAGTAAATAATTTAGATAATATTTTTTCAAATTACCAAACAATTAACTCTAAAATGAATTCATTAAAAGAAATTATTAATGAACTTGAAACAAATAAAACAAAAGATAAATATACTCAAGCTACAAATAAAACTGATTTTGATAACTTGATGGAAAAAGCAAAAAGTTTATTAACTTCTAATCAAGATAATGGTGAAAGCATTTTAGATACCTTAATTGCTGATGAAATCACAAACGGTTCTCTTAAAAATGAGTTTGCAAAATTAAACGGTGATCAAGAAGTAGCTAAAAAATTAATCGATAATCTTGAGTTTTTAAGCGATAATGAAAAAACAAGCTTTAAAAATAAAATTGATCAAGTTGATCTTGTAGCTAATAATTCTAATTCAAAAGAGCTTATTGATAATATTGTAGAAAGTGCTCAAAACGATAATACATCTAAAGAAAATGCCTTTAATGAGATTAACGATCGCGAGCCTAAAAAACTTAATGATTCACAAATTGATGAAATCAAAAAGCAAATCAAATCTAATGATTTAACTAACATCGAGGCAGTTAAAAATAACGCTGATACACTTTATGAAAAAATGTCTACATTAATTGATAAGGCATCTCAAGAAACAACTAATAAAAATTCTTCTGAATATATTAATGCATCTAAGGAATTGAAAAAAGCTTATGATGATGCTTTAACTAATGCAAAAGATGTTATTAATAACAGAAATACAAGTATTAATAAAACTCCACAAGACTTAATTAACGCTAATGCAAATGCTGATCAAGTTGATCAATTAATTAATGCTTTAGATAATGCATTAATTAACCTGCAAAAAAATAGTGCGTCAAAAGAAATTGAAGCTCTTGAAAATCTTTCAGAAGCAGAAAAAACTAAATATAAAGAGTTGATTGAAAATGCAGAAAGCAAAGAAGAAATTACTGAGATTCTTAATAAAGCTAAAAAAGCAAATGATGAAAAAGCAAAATATATAGAAAAAATTAAAAAGATCGATGGTTTAAGCGAACAAGAAAAACAAGAGTATATTACAAAAATTAAAAATGCAGAGTACAATGAAAACGATTCAAATAATCAACAAAAATTTGAAAATATTGTTACAGATGCTGCAAAGCAAGGTTTAATTAATTTAATTGATACAACTTACACTTACTTAAACCCTAAACAAAAAGCTGATTTAATTAGCTTAATCAATAAACAAACAACAAAAGAATTAGCTCAAGAGAAATTTGATAGCTATAATTCTATTAATGAAAATATGAAACAACTTAAAGAAGTTGTAATTCCTGCAATTGAAGAATTAAAAAATGGTAATACCAATTCAAAATATTCAGAAGCTAGTCAAACACCAAAAAACAATTTTGATAAAAACTTGCAATATGCCAAAGATCTGCTTGTTTCAACAACAGATAATGGAAAATTAGCAGGTGCAATTAATAATTTAGAAACTTTAATTGCTAATAAAAACGAAGCTAATAGTTTAAAAAATCTTTTTGCCTTATTAGATGGTGAAATTGTTGTGGCTAAAAATAAAATTAATGATAGTTTACAATATCCAAATTTAAATAGCACAGAAAAAGAAGGTTTAATAGCAGATCTTGGTAGAATTAATTTACTTCAAGACAATTACGCTGATCAAATTAGTGCAATAATTGAAAAAGTCAAGTTAATTAATTCTGAAAAAGAAAAGAGAATTGGATTAATTGATGGATTAAAACATTTAACAACAAATTCAAATAATTCACAAGGACAAAAAGAGTTTTACATCGAAAAAGTTAAAAATCTTGTTGTAACAGTTGATTCTAATTCAAATCCAATCGCTTTAAGTGAACAAAGTAAAAAAGAATTAGATAAACTTGTTTTAGAAGCTCAAAAACAAGACTTAATAAATCAAATAAATAATTTATATCCACATTTAAATCCAAAACAAACTTCAAACTTAATTAAAGCAATTAATGATTCTGTAAGTTATGCAGATGCTCAAAATGCATTTAATAGTTATAGTTCAATTAATGAAAATATGAGCACGCTTAAAGATTTAGTAACTAAATATGAAAATAAAAATGTTCATTCATTAGATGATTACACTTATGCATCAGAAGCTAAAAAACTAGCTTATGATTCAGTTTTCAATGCAGCTAAAGAACTTATTGCTTCAACTGAAAATGACGGAACAAAAGAAGGTTCAAAATTAGATGTTTTAATTGCTGATAATCAAACAAACGGAAGTTTGGAACATGCTTTTGCTAACTTAGATGGTCTAAAGCAAAAAGCAATCCAAGAAATTAATCAATTAAGTAATTTAAACTCAAATGAAATTAGTAATTTAATTTCTAATATCAATAACATTGATAATACTAGTTCAAATAAAGCGACTTTAATTAATGAAATTAAACAAAAAGCTGAACGTTACAACTTGGCAAAACAAAAAACAATTGATGAATTAAATAAACTTACTGATTTAAGTAGCGAGCAACTTCAAGAATACATTAAACAAGTTAAAGCGGTTGATTTTACAATTGATAATCAAACTCCAGCGCCACAAGAACAATTGAATGAAATTCTTAAAAATGCTAAAAAACAAACACTTAAAAACTTAATCGATCAGTTAAAAGCAATTAACACTAATCAACAAGATGCTTATAAAGCAAGAATTGATAACGCTATAAATGCAGAAGAAGCTCAGACAATTTTAGAAGAAGCAAAAGCATATAATAACGCTAAACAATTAGCTGATCAACTTAAGCTTAAAGCGGAAGAATATAAAAAATCAATTGATTACCGTTTATCAGATCAAGAGAAAAAAGATGCTTTTGATAATGCTTTAAGTAAATTAAGCACAGAAATTGGTCCTAATAGCCACGCTAAAGATCTTGCAAACTTAAATAAATTAGTGCAAGAATTATCTGCTGCAAAAGAAGCATTAAATGGTGATGAAAACGCTCAAAAAATTAAAAAAACAATTAATGAGCTTGAGAAATTAACAGCAGAGCAAAGAAATCAGCTTAATAATGTTGTTGAAAATCAAAATTCACTTCAAGCTGCTCAAAGTATTCAAAATAATGCAACAAACTTAAATATTAACCTTAAAAAATTAGAGCAAGCAATTATTAATGCACAAGATGCTAAAAACCAACCAATTTTTAAATTAGATGAACAAACTGCTAAAGAAGCATTAAATAATTCTCTTAATGGTGCAATTGCAGAAAAAACAGCAATTGAATCGGTTGAATTTACTGAAGAAAAAGCAAAAACTTTAGAATCATTAGCAAATAGTGTTGATCAAGCTGCTGATGACCTTATTACAAAAACTAATAATTTAGATGGAAGCAGAAAAGATCTAAAAGCAAAAATAGATCAATTTGTTTTATTAGATGATGAGCAAAAGATAGCCCTTAAAAATAATGTTGACTTACTTGATAAAAATATTAACCGTGATGAAGTTTTTGCATTATTACAAAATTATTTAAATTCAGCAAAAAGTAAAGCAAATAATATTGTTGCTAACTTAAATAACTTAAGTTCAAAAGAAAAAGAAAATTATGAAAGTTTAATAAACAAAGCTCCATTAACTTACCAAAAATCAATAAATCCATCTTGAATTATTCAAGAATTAATAGAATCTAATGCTCAAAGTTTTGATGCAAAAGTTAATGCTTTAGTTGAACAAGCAAAACAAGAAAACCAATCAAAAACAAATGCTATTAAGCACATTAAAGAGTTAGCAAATCTTACAAATGCTCAAAAACAAGATTTAGTTGATCAAGTTATTAATAATAATGTTTCTCAAATTGAAGCAATTCAAAATAATGGTGATATTTTAGATGCAGCAATGCTTTCTTATAAAAACGAAAATTTTGCTTCTAACCCAATTTCAAAAACTGATGTAGATTACACTCAAGCAGATGATGGTCTTAAACAAGCTTTTGATGATGCTTTAACAAACCAAGCAAATAATACAAATGTTGAAACTGGTCCTAATTTTGATTTAGCAAAAGTTAAGGAAGAACATAAAAAATTAATTGATGCAAGAGAAGCGCTTAATGGTGATGAAAAACTTGCTCAGGCAAAAACCAAAGCAAAAAATAATATTGATACTAAATACAATTATTTAAGTGATGCACAAAAAGCGACTGCTAAAGATCAAATTGATTCAAACAACATAAACACAATTGAAAAAGTAGAAGAACTTGATAAAGCTTATTCAGCACTTAATTCAGCAACTAAATTGTTAAAAGATAATATAAGTGCAGCAAGTGCAAATAAAGAAGCAATTCGTTACACTGGTTCTGAAAAAGCTTTAAGAGATGCTTATGATAAAGCAATTGATAATGCACAGGCACTTAATAATAATTTAAGCAATAACACTTTCGATAAATTACTTGATACTGAAAACATTAAAGCAATTAATGATGCAATTCAAAATGCTTTTGACGCACTTAATGGTGAGCAAAACATTACTAAAGTTCAAAATGATGCAAATAATTTCATTGATAACCTTAGCGATTTAAATCAAGCTCAAAAAGATGCTCTTAAACAAAAAGTTTCTGAACAGAAAACCCCTGAAGGAGTTGCTAAAGTTAAAGAAATTGCAAATCAAGTTAATGAAGCAATGAAAGATCTTAATGTTTTAGCTAAGCTAGAAAAAGAAGCTAAAACAAAAGAAACTGAAAATTACATTAATGCAGATAATACAGATGAAAAACCTTACAAAAACAATTATGATAATGCACTTATCGAGGTAGAAAAAGTATCAAAAGAAGGTGAAGATGCTGAGAATAAAAAATCAAGCATTATTGATCCAGAAAAAATTAACGAGCTTGTTTCAAATCTAAAAGAAGCAATTAACAATCTTAATGGTGATGCAAAATTAGCTGATGCTAAAAATGAAGCAATTAGTTACATTAATGGTTTAAATAACCTTAATAATAAACAAAAAGAAGCTTTAATTGCAGAAGTTAATAATGCTAAATTACTTGAAACTGTTGAAAGTATCAAAGCTAAAGCAAATACTTTAGATGGTGCTATGAAACAGTTAAATGATGCTATTAGCGAAGCTAAAAAGCAACTTTCAGAACATCCGATTAAATATGACAATGCTGATGAAAATTTAAAATCAAATTATGATGCTAAACTTAAAAATGCTGAAAACTTAGTTGATAAAGCCAACGGGGAAAACCTTGATTTAAGCGAAGTTGCAAGAATTGAAAAAGAACTTACAGAAGCTAAAAATGCACTTAATGGTCAAGCTAACTTCAGTAATAAAAAAGAAGATCTTATTAAAAAAATTGATAAGGACCCTAATTTAACACCATCACAAAAAGAAAAATTAGCAGAGAAAGTGCAAAACGCTCAAAATGATCAAGAACTTGAAGAAGCTGAGCAAATAAAAGAAAACCTTTCATCAAAAATGGAAGAGCTTAAAAAGGTTCAGAAGCAAGCTAAAGAGCTTCAAGAACAAAATGAGTATCAAAACGCAACTAAGGAAACTCAAAATAATTTAGATACTGACATAACTAATAATGATAATTTAATTAAAAAAGATCTTGCCGATCCAGTAAATTGAGATGAATTAAGCAAGGAAATTGATGCTTTAGTTAATAAAACTAAAGAAGATATGGTAAACTTAATTGCTGAAGCTAAAGAAAACTTAGAAAATGCTAAAAATGAGCTTGTAAATAAATTAGATGATTATGCAAGCTTAAATAATGCTCAAATTAATAACTTCAAAGAGCAAATTACAAATGCACAGTTAATTTCAAAAGTAAATGAAATTAACCAGGAAGCTTCTAAGTTAAATGATCAGATGCAAACATTAAATAATTACATTGAGAATGTAATTAAATCTGGAAATAACTTAGATCCAAAACAGTCAAGCAATTACATTAATGCTAGCGATAATCTTAAAAATAACTTTGATGCTTCTTATGAAAAAGCTACTAATTTAGTTAATAAAGAAACTGGAAAAGGTCTTAATTTAGAACAAACTAAGGAAATTTACCTTAAAGTTAAAAAAGATTTTGAAGCTCTTAATGGAGAACAAAGAAAAACTCTTCTTGCTGATGAACTTGAAAAATTAGTAAATCAGTCTAATACCTTTGTTAAAGAAAGTCCATATGTTGTGGCTCCAAGTGATAAGAAAAATGCTTATGATCAGGCAATTAATAAAGGTAAAGAAGCTCTTAATGATTTAGAAAATGAAACAGCTAAAGAAATAGAACAAATCGTGGATCAAATCAAGAAAGCTATTGAAGATATTCTTGATAATAAACAAAACCTTAAAGATTTAATTGACAATATGCCTAATTTATCTGATAAGGAAAAACAGGTATTTAAAGATCAAATCGAAAGCACAAATGATCCTAAAAAACGTTATGATGTGTTAGATAAAGCACAGCAGTTAAATGATAAAAAACAAGAATTAATTAATTGAATTAATTCACAACCAAACTTGTCTAGCTTAGATAAAGAGCAATTAATTAATCGTGTTAAAAATGCGGATGCTTCAAGTGAAAGCTGATATAGAGATCTTAAAATCGAAATCTTAGAAGCAAACCAATTAGTTAAAAAATTATTAGATAATAACAAAGATAATGCTTTAAGCGATCAGGAAATTGATCAAATTATTGATCGAATTAAACAAATTGGAATTAATAATCCAGATTATGACAAAATAGCTAATGCTTATAAGCAATACAACTATTTATCTAATGCCCTTAGAGATTATAGAAATTCAAGTGTTGCTGCAAGTGATTATAGCGATGTTAAAGCTAGATTAGAAAAAGCAATTGCAACTCACGTTGACTTTGCTTTAAATTCTCAAGAATTAGCAGCAATTAAACAAACACTTAGCCCTAAAAAAGAGCAATTAAACAAAGTTGCTCAATGTGAAATCGATTTAGTTAATCCTTTACTTGATAAAAATAAAACTAGATTCGAAAGCGTTCTTGATGAACTTCATCAAACTCTTCCTAACCAATATCAGCAATTCTATGAAGGATTAATTAAAGATAATTACTTTGATTTAATTAACAAAAATGGTGATAAATTAACTGAAAAAGACATTGCAACCATCAAAAACATTGAAAAACGTGATGCTTCTAATGTTATTTACAGTGCCGCTTTAGAAGTTACTAAAAATAAATATTCATTTGCAAAATCACCATGACTTTGAATCTTAATTGTTTTATCAACAACTATTGTTGGGCTTACAATCCTTCTTTGATTTATTACTAAAAAACGTAAGAAAGAAGAACGATAATAAATAATTATTTCAAATCCTTTTAATTTATATTGCAGCAGATGCAATATTTACCCCTTAATTAAAACAAAACACCAAAGCAACTAGCTTTGGTGTTTTTTGATTCTAAGCTTCCAGTTAAAGCTATTCTTTAGGCTCGGCTTGAACTTATTTTTTATACGACTGCAAGCTAATTAGCAAAGCAATTTTTAAAAAAACCACGCAAGATGCGTGGAATAAACTAATAGTTTATTAATTCATTGATAAATCAATTACAATTTCTGCAAATTTAGCTAATTGCGCCCTAACTTTGACACTTTGGTCTTTTTTAAGACTTTTTGAATTTCTTAATATATTACATATATTAAGAAATTTTTTATTTTTTTATTTCATATATAGTAAATATATGGTATAATATGGTAAAAAGGACAAATTATGGCATCAGTACAAATCATCAAAAAGAATAAAACACAATATGTAAGAATCGTAGAATCATATTGAGATAAAGAAACTAAAAAACCAAAAATTAGAGAAGTAAAATTTTTAGGTAAATTAGAAGATCTTACAAAAGATAATCCAAACTTCATTGAAGAATTAAAAGAATCTGTTAGTTCAAAGAAAAATCAAAAACAAAAAGATAGAAACGAACAAATTTTACAAATCATGAATTCTTTAAAATTGGACAAATTTAAAGGAACAGAAATTAAAGGATATGGAAATTTAGTTTACGAAGAAATCATAAATTATCTAGAATTACCAAATTTCTTAAATGACTTACAAAAGAAAAATAGTAGGTCAAAATATGACCTAGCATCAATTACAAAAATGCTAATTTTAACAAGAATTTTAGAACCATCTTCTAAAAGAAGTTCAGTTGAAAAAATTAAAAAATATTGATACAAATTTGATGATAGTTTGAAAGACATTTATAGATCACTTGAGTTTTTACAGGATAAAAAAGCGGATATTTTAAAACATTTAAATGAACAATTTGTAGACAAAATTAACAGAAATTTAACATTCTGTTTCTATGACGTTACAACTGTTTATTTTGAAAGTTTTATACCTGATGAACTTAGAAAATTTGGTTTTTCAAAAGACAATAAAGTTAACCAAACTCAAGTTGTTTTAGGTCTTTTAATCGACGATATGGGAATACCGATTTATTATGATTTATTCCCTGGAAACACATCTGATTTCTTGACTTTAAAACCTGTTTTAGAGAATATAAAAAGAGACTTAGGTATAGATAAAATTACTATTGTTGCAGATAGAGGTTTAAACTCAAAAAGTAACTTATTAGCCATAAAACAAGCAGGATACGATTACATAATGGCTTACAAAATCAAAGGTAAAGAAAATAAAATTGAAGGAATTTATGATCTTGATACATATAAAATGATGTATGAAGAATTCAGTGTGAAAAAACAAGATCACAAAGAGCTTTTTAAATCTAATAATACCTTTTATGAAATTGACAATAAACTGATTTTAACTTTCTCTGGAAAGAGACAAAGAAAAGATAAAAAAGATCGTGAAAGACTTATTAAAAAAGCTGAAAAATTACTCAATTTATCAGCTATAAAATCAGAAATGAAAAGAGGTGGTAAGAAGTATTTAAAACTTTCAGCTAACGAAGTTGAGTTAGATCATCAAGCGATTTTGAAAGATGAAGCCGCAGATGGATTTTGTGGAATTTTAACATCTCATGAAGATATGGATGAAATGGAAATTATTGAACAATATTCAAAACTTTGAAAAATAGAAGAAAGTTTTAGAGTGATGAAAACAAACTTTGAAGTAAGACCAATTTATCTTTCAACTGAAAAGACAATCAAAGGACATTTTTTAATTTGCTTCCTTGCACTCACGATTCAAAGATATTTAGAATTTGTTCTTGAATATTGTGGTTATCCGCTTCCTACGAATAAAATAATTGAATCAATTAAAAATCAAAAATTATCAATTATCCCAGAAATAAATACTTATATTAAATCAGAAGAATCTGAAGAGTTCAAAACTATATTAAAAGTTCTTGGACTTAAACCAATTGAAACTATTGGTAAATGTGAAGACGTAAAATTTACTATATAGGAATTGTGATATAAAAACGACGAATAGCTCTATATTGTAGGGTTATTCGTCGTTTTAAGTTTTAAAAGTGTCAAACTTAGGAAAACGTAAGAAAGAAGAACGATAATAAATAATTATTTCAAATCCTTTTAATTTATATTGCAGCAGATGCAATATTTACCCCTTAATTAAAACAAAACACCAAAGCAACTAGCTTTGGTGTTTTTTGATTCTAAGCTTCCAGTTAAAGCTATTCTTTAGGCTCGGCTTGAACTTATTTTTTATACGACTGCAAGCTAATTAGCAAAGCAATTTTTAAAAAAACCACGCAAGATGCGTGGAATAAACTAATAGTTTATTAATTCATTGATAAATCAATTACAATTTCTGCAAATTTAGCTAATTGCGCCTTATGATATTCTTCTTTTTGCTTTTGAACTTCGATGTATTTAGCATTTAATTCATTGTACTGAGCTAAATCAGCATTGTATTTTTCCATAAGCTTGTCATATTCAGCTTTTTTCTGATTATATGCTTCAAGTTCTTTGTTATATTTTTCAAGCTCAGCTTGGTATTTAGCCTGTTTTCTTCTTCAGAAATATTTTCATTATCATAAGCATGCTCATTTGGTTGCGCTGGAGCTTCTGGTGCTTCAGGAGCAACTCCAGGGTGAGGTAAAATTTGATCAGGATTTTGTGGATCTCTTGCAGGTTGCACGTCTTCAAAAGTCTTCTCTTCTAAAATTTTACTTCCAATTAACTTATCATATTGCTCTTCTGATAATTCAAAGTAAAGTGTTGAATTTGTAATTGGTAAATTATCATCTTGGTTAGTAGATGAAAAATCAAATAATCTAGCTTTTGATGATTCATAGAAAGTAGCACCAATTGTGTCGATAATTCTTCCGTTTCCATGGTCAAAGAATTTAAATTCAAGATTTAAATTATTATCTTGGACATTTAAAGAAACAACTTTTAAATCTAAATATGAAACAAAGGCAAATGGTGTTTGTGGCAAAATAAATCTTCCATTATTATCTTTAATTGAATCGGCATTTAATTTTTTGAAAAACTCAATAAATGATGGGTTAAAAGTGCTGTTTTTGCTAAAGAATTTAAGGTAATCTAAATCCATTTTTACTAAGTATTTTTCTTTAACTTTACCAGCAATTTGGGATGATAATAATTTTTTACCTACAATACTTTCAGGGTCTAAATTATGTTTATCAAACTCATTTTGGTCATTCTTTTTATAAATTAAAATTGGAGTTTCTTTAGTTGCGTTATTTGATAATTTTAATGTCACGCTCATTGCTTGGAAAGGGACTAAATCATCAAGAGTATCAACATTTTCCAAATCAAGTTTATCGACATTATCTGCTAAAACTTGATTTAATTTTTCATTTGTTCCATTAATTCACTCTTGTCTTTTTTCATCAGTATCAAGTGAACGATTTTGCTTTGCAAAAACACTAATCAAGCTTTCAACATCTTCTTTTGTAACAAAAGGAATTCTTTTGATAACAACCGCATTATCTTCATTTTCTGAACCAGCTTCAGCCATTTTTTCATATGTTGAATGAAGTGATGTTAAGCTAAATGGACGATTTTCATACTGCTCACCATTTTTGTAAATGATGTTAGCAAAATTATCTTGGAATTGTTTTACAATTTCTTGATATTTTGTCGCTGTATTTCGTATTAATTCGGTCATTTTTTGATTTTGTTCAGCATCATCTTTAATTGCGACTGCAGTTTTAAATCCAGCTGCAAATTCATTAAGTGAAGCTGCTGTTTTATTGAGTAAATCTTTGGGAGCAATGGTAAATTCACCAGTTTCATTTTGAGCAAATTTATCTAAAAATAAGTCCATTTCTTCTTTAAAGTAATTAAAGTTATTATTTACTTGAAGTCAAAGTTTTCTAAGGTCATATTTTTTAACTAAAGCGTCAATTTTCTTAGCTGTATCTTTGTTTAAATAATTATATGCAAAATTTAAAATTGCTGTTGGGTAAGAACCATTAGAAAATGTATAGTTGTTGATTTTACCTAAAATAATGCTTAATTGGTACTTGTTGTTATTTTTAGCAAGGTCTTCTTTAAGTAAAGTAAGCCCATTTTCATAAAATTCAGCCATTTTTTCTTTATTTAACAATTCAGTTTGAATTCTAGCTAATTCTATTTCAAATTCTTCTTGTTTATCTTTAAAGCGTTCTTTAATATTTTCATTATTTTTAATATTTGAAATTACTTCATCAACGCTAGAAATTAACAAATCATTGATTTGTTTAAAAGAAGTTTCGTATAAAGAAGCTACTGAAGCATCTTTGGTGATTTCTTGGTATAAATCGACTTCATTTTTACTTTTATCATTACATGAGATAAAAGAAAGTGGAGAAATTAGGGCTAATGAACCCAAAAATAATGTTTTTAATTTTTTCATAATTTGAAATTATAATGTTTTTAACAATTTATTTAGGTAAATAATTTATAATTATAAAGACTAGTATATTTTATAAATATATGATACTTCTATTACTAAATTTACTTATTTTATGAGGTGAAAATGAATAAAACTTACGAACACATAAAGGTAGAAAAAGGGATCGATTCTAAATGGCAAAAGAAAAGGTATTTTTCTACTCATGATGAAATGAAAAAGCCATTTTCGATTTTATTACCTCCGCCTAATGTTACTGGAAAATTACACCTTGGACATGCTCTTGATGTTTATATTCCAGATACCATTATTCGTTATAAAAAATTAAAAAACTTCGACGTTTTATGACTTCCTGGAATGGATCATGCTGGAATTGCAACTCAAAGTAAAGTGGAAGATGTACTTTATCAAAGCACAGGGCAAACTAGACATGATTTAGGTAGAGAAGGATTTGTTGATAAAGTCTGAGAATGAAAAAAAGAATATGCGACTTTATTCAGAAAACAGTGATCAAAAGTTGGGCTTGCACTTGATTATGATCGTGAGCGTTTTACTTTAGATAAAAAAGCTAATAAAGCGGTACTTAAAGTCTTTGTTGATTTATACAAAAAAGGTTACATTTACAAAGGAAACCGCGCAATTAATTGAGATATTAAATTACAGACAGCTTTATCAAATATTGAAGTAGTTAACGAGCCAAGAGTTCAAAAAATGTACTACATTAAGTATCCTCTACTTAATTCAAACGAGCATCTAACAATTGCAACAGTTAGAACTGAAACTCTTTTGAGTGACGTAGCTGTAGTTTATAACCCTAAAGATGCGCGTTATAAGCATTTAAAAAATGCACAAGCAGTACATCCAATTACTAACAAAATCATTCCATTAATTGCTGATGAATATGTAGATCCAAACTTTGGAAGCGGGCTTATGAAATTAAGTGCTCATGCTGAAGTTGATATTGACATTATCCAAAAGCACGGCCTTGAAATTAATGAAACAATTGATAAAAATGGAATTATTGTTTCTGATATTGAGCGTTTCAATGGTTTAGAAAGATTCGTAGCTCGTGAAGAAATTGCTAAGTTTTTAGATGAAAAAAACTTACTTGAAAAAGTTGAAGAAACAACTTCAAATGTGGCTATTTCAGATCGTTCAAAAACAGTTGTCGAAACTCTTGTGATGCCTCAGTGATTCGTTAAAATGGATCATTTTAGAGATTTAATCTTGGATAATTTAAAAAGCAAAGAAGCAGTTAAATTTTTCCCTAAACGTTTTAGGGAAACGCTTAAAAAATGAATGGATAATGTTCATGATTGAGCTATCTCACGTCAGCTTTGATGAGGACACAGAATTCCAGTGTGATATGATCAAGATGGAAATATGAAAGTTCAAGTTAAATCACCAGGGAAAAATTGAACCCAAGATAGTGATGTTTTAGATACATGATTTTCATCGGGGCTTGCACCGTTTGTATTTATGAACTGACCAGAAAAAGATAACACCCTTTTAAATCGTTATTATCCAACTTCACTTTTAGTTACTGGTTATGATATTATCTTTTTCTGAGTAGCTAGAATGTACTTCTTTGGACTTGAGTTTATGAAACAAATTCCGTTTAAAAGAGTGCTTATGCATGGGCTTATTCGTGATATGCAAGGACGAAAAATGTCTAAATCACTCAATAACGGAATTGACCCAATTGAGATGATTGATAAATATGGTTCAGATGCCCTTAGATGATCTTTAATCACTAATTCAACACCTGGAATGGATATTCGTTTTAGCGAAGATAAAGTTGAAAGTGCTTGAAAAATTAGCAATAAGTTCTGAAACATAGCTAGATTCATTGACGAAATGCCTGAAGATGAAAATAAAAACTTAACTGATGCTGATTTATGAATTATGAATAAATTAGCGCATTTAAGCAAAAAAATCAACCGTAATATTGATAAATATGACTTTGCTGTTATTGGTTCAGATATTTACCGTTATATTTTCAATGAATTAAGCGGGTGATACATTGAACTTCTTAAATCTAACCCATCAAAACGTGGAGCAATGCGAATTTTAGAAAAAACTTTAATCGTCCTTCATCCATTTATGCCTTTTATTACTGATCGGATTTATTCAGAAGTATTTGACAAAGAACTTCTTGAGCAAAAATGACCAATTATTCGTGAGAATAAAAACGTTAAATATATTGATCAAATTATCGATGTTGTAACTGAAATCCGTAAATATCGTGAAGAAAATAACCTTTCTAAAAAAGAAATTATTTACTATGACATTGATAATGTAGTTGATCCGAAAATGATTATTGCAATTGATAAGATGGCTTTTGCTAAAAGAGAAGCTAATAAAGATTATTTAATTGCCTTAGATCAAATTAACTTATATCTTAAACAAGATGAATCAATTAAAGAGAAAAATAAGCAAGCTTTAATTGACAAAATCGCTTTTGTGAAAAATGAAATTACTAGAGCAAGTAACATTTTATCTAATCCTAATTTCGTTGCTAAAGCACCAAAAGAAAAAGTTGATGCAGAAAAAGAAAAATTAGCTAAATATGAAAAAGAATTAGCTAAATATGAGGAGGAATTAAAATGCAAATATTAAGTGGAAAAGAACTTGCAAAAAGAGAGCTTGAAGCTCTTAAAAAACAAATTAAGGAGATTAATTTACCAAGACCTCTTCGTCTAGCAATTATTCAAGTCGGTGATAACCCTGCTTCAAATAAGTACATTAGTGCTAAATTAAAAAAATGTGAAGAAGTAGGAATTGAAGGAAATTATTCAAATACCCTGAAAAAATTACTCAAAACCAATTGCTTAAAAAACTTGATTCAATCAATGAATGAGGAGATGGAATTATTGTGCAATTGCCACTTCCAGATCACATTCCTGAAAAAGTTATTTTAGATGCTGTTCCATATGATAAAGATATCGATGGACTTAGCGCTAGAAATGAATTTTTACTTTACAATGAGCCAAATTCAAAACACTACATTCCAGCTACAGCTAGAGCTGTAATGGAACTTATTGAACATTACAAAATCCCTGTTTTAGATAACCGGATCAGTGTGGTTGGACGTTCAAAAGTAGTTGGAAAACCAGTAGCTCACATTTTAAAAAGAAACAATACTCACGTATCAACTTTTAATGAAGAAACTGGAATTAAAGGAATTGAATCTAGTGATTTAGTTATTGTTGCTATTGGTGAAGCTAAATTTGTCAAAGCTCATAACCTTAAAGAAGGTGCTATTGTTATTGATGTTGGGACTAATTTAGATGATAAGCTTACAGCTGATCTTTGTGGTGATGTTGACTTTGAAGATGTTAAAGATAAAGTTGGCGCCATTACCCCAGTTCCTGGTGGTGTTGGACCTATGACAGTTGTATGCTTACTTAAGAATTTAGTTGAAAGATATAGTTAAATTTTGCAAACAAACCTTTTTATTAAGGTTTGTTTTTTATAAAAAAAGATGTAGCCTAAGCTACATCTAAGTTTCACACTAAATTAGTTTTTGTGTGAAGCAACAAATTGATCTAAACGTGAGTGTTTTCTAGCACCTTTGTTAGCGTGGAAAACACCTTTAGAAACAGCTTTACCAATTACTGAGTGTGCGTTTGCAACTAATTGGCTTGCGTTTTCAGCATTAGCTAAAACAGCTTCACGAGCTTTTCTGATAGCAGTTTTAACACGTGATTTCATAGCAGCGTTTTTTACACGAGCAGCTTCCATTTTAGCAATACTTTTAACTTTAGATTTAATGTTAGCCATGATCTAACCTCCCTTTTTCTAATTAAATTAATTTGAAAAATCTAATTAATTATATCTTAATTTATTTATTTTGTTATTAACTTTTTGTTTTATTAAAGTAGTATGTATCAAGTTGTGAACGAAGCTTATCATCAACTGAACCAATGCCTTTGTGCTCAAAGTTTTCTTCTCTTTGTTTATCAGTTAGAGCAATTTCATAAATTTTAATTGCTCTTAAATCATATTCATTTTCATCAGTGATAAAGTAGTTTCTTCTAATAAATTCATAATCAACAGTAGTTGAAGGGGTATAGTTAATAAAGTCAAAATTAGTAAGATTAGGATATTTTGTTTCAACAATTTCTTCAAAGTAAGCTTCATTTCCTAAATTTACATGTGAAAGAATATTAGCAACTCTTGCAACAAATTCTTCATCAGTTTCGATAGCATTTTCTTCTTCAAGAGGGAAAAGTTCTTTAAATTGTGCAATTAAAGCAGGATCATTTTCAAATTTTTGAGTCACAAATTCATTGAATTTTTGTAAATCTTCATTCGAAATTTCTTCTTTAATTGTTTCTTTGTAAATGGCTTTAAGTTCATCAAGCATTGAAGTTAAAAGCTCAGGTTTTTCACCGAAAACAAACTCAAGGTATTCTTGATAATAATCAAGCAATGTCTCTTTCATAGCTTCAGTTTTATCTGTAATTCTTTTAGCAACCATTACGTTATTAATTTTGTTTAAGTTTGCAAAAATTGTGCTTCTAATTGAATCATAAATAATGTCTTCAGTTTGTTCATTGACATCTTTAGCAACGACAAATGTGTCCAATAATATGATGTTTTTGTTAAATTTGAAAGCTTGAATAGTACCATCTGGAACAATATTTCCGTTTTCATCTCTAAGTTCATTATCTTCTGAATAATAAGCATCAAGAGCATCACCATTAAACATTAAAGCAACATCAACATCTTTTCTTGATGGATCAATTAAATTACGTAAAATGTTTTGTCCATCACCATCAAAAGCAATGTGTTTTCCATCTGCGATTCTAAATGAAGTTGAATCTTGCACAAGTGAAATAAAGTTATCAATCGATCATTTGTAATTAGCAATTGTGGTATTACCTGTAAAAAGGTTTTCAAGTTCAAAAGGTGCATCAGGTGTTGAATCAAGCGCAACTTTATTATAAGCACTACCATAAAGCATATTATTTCTAACTGCATCAGTAATTACGAAATTTGAGTATCCATTATGTGAAAGGTAGTTAAAGATGTTAAAAATTGAAGCATAGTTAAATGGTTTAAGATCTCTTTGATCTACACCATTTAATATAGTAGTAAATTCATCTTGTTTACCTTCTTTTTCAAATTTTTTACCTAACTTGGTTCAGTAGTTTTCATTGAGTTTTTTAGCATTTTCACGAAGCATTTCTTCAGTGATTGGATCTTTAGATGCTTTTGATTTTAAAGGATTATAACCAATCATTGAATCTTGAACATAATAAGGAAGTACATATTCTCATAAGTGCTTAATTGAATCAGGATTTTTCTCTTTGAACTGGTTTCATTGCTCTTCAGTAAGATCTTTAGCATCATTTATATCTTTATCATATGAAGCTAAATGATTTCAAACTGGCTCGGTGTAAATGTTTTTAAGCATCGCTTCAAGCTCAGTTTTATTTGGCTTATGATCAAGCTGGAAAAATTTTTGAAAGTTTATTGGACGAATCAAGTCTTTTTTAATTAAACCAACTGCTTGGAATTCACTTCCAATACCAGCACTAACTTTACGGTTAGTAAGAGCGGTTGTAAATTCGATAATTTCGTCAAATACTTTGTAAGTAAAATTATTATTGATCTTATCTATATTACCTTGATACATATAAGATTTATAGTTATAAAAAGCAGGTTTAAAAGGTTTTGAGTATTTATATACTCCAAGTGATACCATAGCACCTGCTATTATCGGGACGGAGGAAACTAACGCCACTTTCTTTCATTTATTTTTAAAAAAACGCTGTTGAGGTTTTTCTTCTTTAGTTTCCATTATTTCTCCTTAATATTAAATTAATTTTTTGATATGAATTATTTTAATAATTTTTGAAAAAATATAGCAAAAAAAATAATTTTTTTAGTTCCTATTTTTTGGATTAAAAGTTCAAAAATTAATTCTAAAAAACTGCTATACAAAAATTTAGATTTTTTAGAATTAATTTTTATTATTTTATAATTATTTATAGATATGAAAAAATTACTTTTAAATCTAGGCGCCCTTACTAGCATTTTGCTTCCATTAAGCACTTTTATTTCTTGCTCATTTACTCTTGATGGAACTAAAAAAGAATTTAAAAATTTGCTTGAGGAACTTAAAAACACCAATAAAAATAATAAATATGATTATTTGATTTGATCAATGGAGCATTATTTAAATTCAATTGAGCAAGCAATTGATGGTGTGAAAAATAATGCAAATATTAAAGATGAAACTCGTCTCAAACTCAGAGCATGAATTGAAGCTTTATTGCAACTTGCTAAAACAATTAAAGAAAAAAATGATTCTGGAAATTATCTTCCAACTTCTAGTTATGCTTCTGAAAAGGCGCAAATAGATGCAATTAAAGCTTACAAATTTTTATCATTACCAAATAACGATGAAGTAGAAGAAATTTTTGTATCAGTTCAAGAACAGTTAAATGATAAAATTAAATGAACTGAAGCACAACAAGTAGAAATTCAAAAGATTGTTAATGCGCTTAATAATAGTTATAACTATTATTACAATGGGTATAAACAAAATCTTCTTAACTTCTGAAAAACAAAAAATTTTGAATGAAAAAATAATCAAAATGAAGATCTTAAACCTAGAATTTATAATGATTTAAAAAGCAAGATTGATTTATTTAAAAATCTTAAAAATAGGATAAAAAATAACGGAACAAGCACAGCTGAAGAACTTTTTGAACTAGCTAGAGCAAAAGTTTTTTGATAAAATCACATTTTTTAGTGTTAAACTTATTACGGCATAAAAATTTTTAAAAATGCACAATTTAAAATATATAGGAGAATAAAAAATGACTATGAATAAAAACAATTTAATGAAAGTTTTTAAAGTCCTTTCATTAATTTTCTTAGGAGCATTTGTTATTTCTTTTGCTGTGTGATTAATTTTCCTTATTAACCACTTAAGATTCTATTCATCAGAAATTGAATACCTTAGATTAATTGAAGATGGATATACACAAGTTTCTCAAACAGGACTTCTTATTAAAGAAATTTCATTATTAGAATCAAGATTAAACACACCAGAAATATTTGCTATTGTTTTTGCGGTTCTTACTGCAGTTTCTGTACTTGGACTTTCTTTGGTAAAACTTTTAGTCAAAGACGAAGATGTAAAATAACAATAAAATGTAGAGCGATAAGCTTTACATTTTTTATTTGATTTTTAAGGTTAAACTAGCTTATAAAATTTATGACAATTAATGTGTAAGTATTTCCATAATTTGGGGCAATATAACAGCACTCCCAACAAAAAAAAAAAACAATTATATAATGAAAAATATGAATAAAAAAATAAGAAGATTGAGAAATATTTCGCTACTTACAATTAGCTCTTTTTCTGCATTTGGAGCTTTTTCGTGTAGTCAAGGTAGTGCAAACAGCCAAATAAAATACAATTATGATAGTATGAAAAATTCACAAGTAATTTCGCTTGATATTGCAAGAACTTTAAAAGCAACTGAAGATATGCCTTACTATGAATTTTTCAAAGACACACTTAAATCAGCACAAAATGATTATCCAAGTGTTTTTCTTGCCAGAAATGCTTCGCAAGTATTTATTACCAGCTTTATGCAACTTTTAACTCAGCTGAATTTAACTAAAAAAGGCTTAGATAAATACAATGATGCAATTTATCTAATTGATGAAAAAGTATTTGATTATGCAAATACAAACAATTCAAGATTCAATTTTGATTATTTATTTAACAAATTTGGTGATGTTTTTGGAGAAAACAAAGCTTTAAATCTTGAAAATGGCGAAATTGGAATTTTAGGTAACACAAAATTTGTTTCAAGCAGCAACACTTCTTATAGCATTTTTCCTAGAACTCTTAATGAACTTGTTAGATACTTAGCTCCATATTTAGCTCAAGGAGTTAAATTATTTGATTTTTATATTCCAGATATTTCATTTGTTGGTATGAATGATAATGTAAGAAATTGAATTATTAAGCACGCTAACAAAATTACACTTTTAAGCGACGGTAATGCTCAACCATATAAATTTATTCGTGATAATTACATTAAATGAGCTAAAAACCAGAAAGTTCATTACACTAAAGAGCAGCTTCTTGATTATTGAAATAAACATAAAGCTAGCCCTGGTGTTCAGCTAGATATCAATTATCATTTCTTTTACACTTTAGAGGAAAAAATTAAGATTTTCAACCTAAATAATTCATATATTGAACCTTTTAATGAGGAATTAAGAAATCGTGGTCTTGACTGAGCTCAGTTAAAAATCCATCAATACCCTTTAAATCCAAATACAATTAATGAATATTTAAACTTACCAAATAATAATATTGTTGAGGATTACTTAAAATTAAATAACCTTTATCAAAAATCTTTTTTAGATTTTGTAATTCAAGGAAAAGAAGTTTATGACCCTAATAAAAAGAATTTAATTTTTATGGGTTCATCACTTTTTAGAAAAAATGAAAAAACTGGTGAGTGAAGATTTGCAACTCAAGAATATGCTCTTAATGAAATTAAGTCATTTTTTGCAAAAATAGAAGAACTTTATCCAGTATCTGAATACAACTATTTTTTTAAATTGCACCCAGTGTATGACGAAAATGAATCAAAAGAATATATTAATTTCTTACTTGGTGATTTAGCAAATAAAGCAATTCTTTTAAATTCAAGCATAGCTTGAGAGAATATGCTTACAGTTGATTATGAGCAAATTAAAAATAATAAATCAATTTTATTTACTGAAAATGGAGAATCAAAAACTCACCTTTATGGTATTCAAGGAACAACAACTGTTATTCTTTCAACAATAACTTTCTTAAAAGAAGCTTTAAAATGAAACGATGAACAGGTGAAAAATTTTGTGGATATTAAAAACTTCCCACTTTCTAACACCTTTGATATTGTTAAGCGTGATATTCATTATGCTACACCTGATGAAGCAAAAATTGCAAACACTAAACAGATGAATAGTGTCTATGAATTTTTTGTTGCATCAGGCTCATTCCCAGCTCCTAAAGAATGAATTGATATGAGAGAATTTTTAACTAGAACCAAATAATTCTTATTTATGTACATAAATAAAATAAGCTAAAACACACAGCAATAATTGTGAATTTCATTCCAATTTTGCTGTGTGTTTTTATTATTAATAATAAGGGTTATTTTTTAAGAAAATTAAGCAATTTTAAGGCACCAAAAAGTTGATTTTTTCTATGGAAAATTTCCACATTTAGAAAAAAATAAATTTTATTTATTAATAAGGCATATTTTATATTGTAAAATTTTGGTAGAGAGTGGGAGGAAGTGGTATGTTTGGTAGACACAATAGAAATCTTGACGATAAATACCGTGTTGTATTGCCATCACCATTTAAAGAAGAATTAGGCGAAAAATTTTATTTAACAATCGGATTAGATAAAAACGTCGAAATCAGAAGTCAAGATGTGTTTAATCAATACATTAACATTTTAAATGGTAAATCCGAATTTGACAAAAACGTCAGAATCTTAAAAAGATTTATTTTGGGGAATACTTTCGAAATCGAACTTGATAAACAAGGGAGAATTTCATTACCTAAACACATTATTGACTCGTTAGCTCTCAAAAAAGAAGTTGTCTTTATCGGGACAGGTTCAATAGTTGAACTTTGATCAAAAGAAGTTCTTGAAGAACACGAATCCTCAATCTCAAATGATGAATTATCTAATATAGCACAATTGCTATCTCAACAATAAGGGGTAATTAATTTATGAAAAATGAACATTACTCCGTTTTACTTAATGAATCCATTGATGCATTAAATATAAAACCAGATGGAATTTATGTGGATCTTACCTTAGGAATGGGTGGACACTCAGAGCAAATTTTAAAAAGATTAACAACGGGTAAACTTTATGCTTTTGATAAAGATGAATTCGCTTTAGAACAAGCAGGAATAAGATTATCAAAAGTCTCAGATAGATACGAGCTAATTAAAAGTGATTTCAAAGAAATAAAATCAGAATTAGCTAAAAGAAATATATACCAAGTTGACGGAATAATTGCTGATTTAGGAATTTCATCACCACAAGTTGATAATTCAGAAAGAGGATTTAGCTATAACAAAGACGCACGATTAGATATGCGAATGGATCAAACACAAGAATTTTCAGCATATGAAGTTGTAAATGGTTACGAATTAACCCAATTGGAAAAGATCCTGATTAATTACGCTGATGTAAAGCTCGCTTACCGAGTTGCGAAAGCCATTTGTGATTCACGCCCAATTGAAACTACAATGCAGCTAGTTGAAATTGTTAAAAGTTGTTACCCAGCAAAAATGCTACGTGCTAAAAATCCAGCTAAAGCAGTTTTTTCAAGCGATAAGAATTGAAGTAAACAATGAACTTGATTCTCTAAAACAAATGCTTAATGATGCATTGAGTCTTCTCAAAACTCAAGCTACACTAGCAATCATTACGTTTCATTCTATCGAGGATAAAATTGTCAAAAACTTTTATGCCAATATTTCTCGTAATGATATTCCTTCAAAGATGCCTATCATGATACAAGATAAGTACTTTGTTAAACAAATAAAGCCTTCAAAGGTTGAATTAGAAGAAAACAAACGTTCACGTAGTGCTAAATTACGCATCGTTCGAAGATTATTTTAGTTAAAAAGCGCATTTAATTATTTTAACTAGTAGAACAATTAACACAGAAAAATATAGGTTTTTTAAAATAAACAACAAAAATAAGTAACGAAATCAAGTAATGAAAATAAACCAAAAATCAGGGAAGGGAGTAAAATATGAATTTCGAAAATCGTTCATTTGATAGACAATCAAATAATATGAACAATAAAATGAAAAATTTCAACAAAGTTGATGCAAATAAATTATCACTTAAAGTAATCGGTGTAGGTGGTGGAGGTAACAACGCTGTTGGAATGACAATTAATGAAAACTTCCCTAATGTAGAATTTTTAGTTGCAAATACTGACTTTGGAGCCTTACATAAGGTTAACTGTAATAATAAAATTCATCTTGGTAAAGATAAAAGAGGATTAGGTGCAGGAAGTAACCCAGAAGTTGGGAGAAATGCAGCACTAGAATCTCTTGAGGATATCACAACAAAGCTAGATAAAGCCGATGTTATTATAATTGCAGCTAGTCTTGGGGGTGGAACCGGAACAGGTGCATCACCAGTTATTGCAGATGCTGCTAGAAAACTTGGAGCTTTAACAATTGCTGTTGTTACAACACCTTTTATTTACGAAGGTACAAGAAAAATGAGAGTAGCGAAAGCTGGTCTTAATGAACTTAAAGAAAAAGTAGATGCTTATATCGTTGTTTCAAACGAAAAACTTATTGAAAAATTCTCATCAGTGCCTGCTGAAGACCTTTTCAAAATGGCTAATGTTTCACTTAAAAACATTATTTTAGCTATTAATGACGCTCTTTATAACACAGGTACAATTAACATTGACTTTGCTGATGTAAAAAGAATTTTATCTAACGGTGGATTAACAGCTGTTGGAATTGGAAAAGGTAACGGAACAGATCGTGCTAAAAAAGCTGTAGATAAAGCGTTCGAACAATGTTTATATGAAAACGATATTACTAACGCAAATAGAGTTTTAATTAACATTACCCATGATTCAAAAACCACACAAGCAGAAATTCGTGATGCGGTTAACCGTGTTTATGAAAAATTTGGAATCGACCCAAAAGCGGAAAATAACCCATTTGAATGTATTGTTGGTCAACAAAAAGTTGAAACACAAGATAAAACTGAATTATTTAAAGTTTCAATTATTGCTACAGCAACATCAAGCGAAAATGTTGCCAAAGACCCATATTCTTTGTCAGTAAGTTCACAAAATAATTATCAAAGTCCAAGCCCGATTTATATTGACGTTAATGAACAACCAGATACAGGAGAGTTCATTCTTGAAGAAGAAAGCGTTGATGTTGAAGGGAAATTAGAACAATCTCTTAAACACCTCGATCAATTTACAGATGGTGATGAAGGTGATGATGATTTTGCAGAAGAATTTAGCGAAGAAGAACAAGGATTTGTCGGATATTCAAGTCAAGATGAAGATGTCATTAGTTTTCCAGAGGAAGAAAATCTTGTTCAAGGACCTGAAATTGAAAGCGATTTATCAGAAACTAAAGAAATTAACGGAATCTTAAATGTGGATGATGATTCCCAAGATAAATGAGACAAACCAGAAAAATTTGATGAAGAAAATGATGACGAAGATTGATTTAACAATAATTATTAATAATTCGATGTCTTAGAAGAATATAATAACCAAAGATAAATTAATCAAACTCAAAAGAAGTATTTAACTAATTTTTAGCAAGCCTAGCTTGCTTTTTTTATACAAAAATTAGCAAAACAATTTAAAATAAATTAATAAAGCTATACCGTTCAAAAATTTGCCATTTTCTAGCTTTATCGAGTTTGTTATTTTATATATTAATTTAAATTAATATATAATTAAAATAATATTATTAAGGAGTAATAAATGAAAACAAGAACCCAATCGAGAATTGAAGTTATTAATGTGATTTATCAACACGAACTTTTAGAAAGAAGTTTAAATATTGAGCAAATTTTTGAAAATCACACAGAATTAGATCAGTATCAAATTCAACTTTTACAAAAAATTGCTAATAACTATCAATTTTTAAAATCAACTTTAATTAAGCTTTTTAACACAAACTGACAATGAGAAAGAGTAAGTCCGCTTGTAAGAGCGATTTTAATTAATGCAGCAGCTGAAATGTTCTCAATCCAACCTAAAATTGTAATTAATGAAGCTGTTAATATTACTAAGTTATTTTTAGGAAATGACAAAGATGAACCTAATTCAAAAGCTGCTAAGCTTTACAAATTCGTTAATGCTATTCTCGAAAATTACTACAAACTTTTAGTTAAATTAGAAGTTGATGCAATTAAAATGGATCAAGCTGAAAATGAAGAAATTCACAAGTAAAATCACAAGCCGGATTGCAACTGCCCTTAGACGTTTTAAATACAAAATTTATTTTTTGATGTGAAAAAGAAAGATTATTTACTGCCTTAATATCTTTAAATCATTTGGTGTTATTGATTTTGATTTTAAAGACAACATTAATGATTTTTTCTCAAAAAATAAATGACCATCAATTAACGAATTTGTGATCGATTTTAGAAAAACGTTCATAATTATCAAGGAAGATCAATATTTAAGCCTTGTAGATAATTTTTTATTTTATGTTTTTTACGAGCTTACTTATCGCGCTTTTAAAAAACAAATTAAATTACCATTTTTTAAAATGCAGCCATATAGCAATAAAACTCAAAATGTTATTCCTACAAATAATTTAAAAAGATCTTATTATTACAATTTTTTAGATCAAATTCGAACTTATCCATTTTTTGATAATCAAAAAATTATATTAATTTTAAGAAAGATAAAATAAAGATGATTGACAATACTAAAATTCGTAAAAGCTTTCCAGTTGCAAATCAAATCACTTATTTTGATAGTGCAGCGCTAGTTTTAAAACCGCAAGTTGCTATTGACGCAATGACTAATTTTTACCAAAATATCAGCATTTCTTCAAGAACTGCCGATACATCGAGGGGTAATTTGGTTAATCAAACAATCATTAAGGTCAGAAAAATGGTAGCTAATTTACTTGATGGACAAACCGAAGAGATTATTTTTACCAGTGGAACAACTGAGTCAATTAACCTTTTTTGTTATATGTACCAAGAGCAAGTTGGTAAAGGAGATGTGATTTTAGTTAGTGCTTATAATCACTCTTCAAATATTATCCCATGGCTTGAACTTGGAAAAAGAAGCGGGGCTAAAATTATTATTTCTGAAAATTTAATTGATGATTATGATAAGCATCAGCCTAAATTAGTCTCAATTAGCCATGAAACCAATAACTTTCATATCGATTATGATTTAGATTTATTAGTAAGTAAAACTCAGCAAGATGGAGTTATTTTATTTTGTGATGCTGCTCAATCCATTTCACATCAAAAAGTATCTTTAGATGTTTTTGATGTGATCGTTTTAGCACCAACAAGTTTTATGGACCTACTGGAATGGGTGTTTTAGCGGTTAAATCGAACCTTCTTAAAAACCTAAAACCCGCTAAATTTGGGGGTGGATCAGTTAGTGCGATCCAAAAAAATGGAATTTGAATTGCTCGTAATGGAGCTAACTTCTTTGAACCAGGAACTCCTGATATTGCTGGATTTTTCATGTTTGAAAAATCTTTAGAATTCTTTAATTCGGTAGGATATGAGCAAACTCAAGCAATTTTAACTGATTTAAGCAACTACTTGCATAAGAAATTGTCTGAACTTGAAAATGTAGCACTTTTTTCTAAACCAGGTGATTTTATTGCTTTAATTAACGTTAAAGATGTTAATGCACAAGATGTAGCCACATATCTTGGAACTAAAGAAATATATACAATTGCAGGGATTTTCTGTGCTCCGTATTTAAGAAATATCAAAGATTCTTATTCATATTTAAGAATTTCTCTAGGTATTTACAATAATTATGAAGATATTGACAAATTAGTTGAAGCAATTGCAAATGGAGGTGATTTTTATGCATTTTAATCCAAATGATGCCCGTGAAATTATAATGTCAAATTACAAAAAAGCTAAAGAACACAAAAATGTGTTTCATTTTGTCAGCGAAACATGTAGCGATGACATTTTTCTTTATGCTAAATTTGAAATGATGTGTTAGTTGATTATGATTATACAGCCAAAGGGTGTTCTGTGTTTCTTTCAGCAACTGAGATGTTTTTAAACCTTGTAAAAAATAAAACAAGAAGCCAAATTAAAGAGCTTTATGCACTTTTTGATCAATTTATTAATCAAGAAAACCTTACAGAAGAGCAAGTGACATCTCTTGGAGATTTATGAGTTTTCTTTAACGTAAAAACTCATTTAAATAGAGTTGCTTGTGCTTTATTAACACCAAAAAACCTTGAAAAACTTTAGTAATAAACCAGTCATTTTTCATATTGATTTTGACTCATATTTTGTAAGTGCTGTAAGAGTTTTAAAGCCATTTTTAAATGGCAAACCAGTTGCCATTGCTTATAACCGTCCTAATGCTATTTCGGTGTCAGTGAGCTATGAATTAAAAGTTTTGGGTGTTAAAACAACTGATAAAGTTGTTGATATTAAAAAGAAAGTTCCAAATGTAGTAGTTGAAGAACCAAGGTTTGATTTTTTTAATACTTTGTCAAACAAAATTTTTAACTACCTTGGAGATAAATATTCTGAAAAATTGCTTGTAGCTTCAATTGATGAATGCTACCTTGAAGTTTCACATTTAGTTTCAAATGAGCAGCAAGCAAAAGAACTTGCTTTCAAAATTCAATCTCAAATTATGAAGCTTTTTAAAATTCCAATTACCATTGGAATTTCGCATAGTAAGTTCTTTGCAAAAATGACTACAAACATTTCCAAACCTTTTGGAATTGGTTATACAGACGAAAATAACTACCAAGATCAGTTTTTTAGTCTTCCAATTAAAGAGTATCACGGAATAGGAAAAGCTAGCGTAATTAAGCTTAAAAAGCTAGGGATTGAAAAAATTGGTGATTTGATGAATTTTTCCAAAGATAGCCTGGAGCTTAAAAATATTTTTGGAATTAACATAATTAAAATCTTTGAAAATTTAGATCCAAAGATAATGGATACAATTAGCAATGACTTTGAAGAAGAAAAAAGCATCGGTAAAGAAATAACTTTTGAAAAAATATGATAAAACAAACATTATTGAAATTCGTAAGCACTTACAAAATATTAGTTTAAATATTGCAAACCGCTTAAAAAGCAAACTCCTTATTAGTAATGTAATTGTCTTAGTAGTTCGTTTAAGAGATTCAAATAAATGAAAAAGTAAACAAATGAAATTAGATTTTTATGTTGATAGTGATGATAAAATTTTCCAAATAGCTTGAAATTTATATACTGAAAATTTTGAAGGGACAAAAATTATAGGAATTGGAATTAGAGCTACTGGGCTTATCAGTGTTTTTGATTTAGAAGAAAACCTTAATTTATTTGACAAAAATAGCACGCTTAAAAAAACAAACCAATCAAGTAATGTTTCATCTTTGATAAACCAAATTAATCGTAAATTAGGTAATAAAAAATTAATGACTGCAAAAGAATTACAACTTCAAAATGATAGTGATAGTGAAAATAATAAATTCTCGCATAGCGGAAGAATTTTTAGAAAGTAGGAAATATGAAAATAGGACTTTTTGGTGGAAGTTTTAACCCGATTCATAAAGGGCACATTAAAATAGCTCGTTATGCAATGAAAAAGCTAGAATTAGACAAAATGATTTTTATTCCAACATCAATTTCACCTTTTAAACAAAAAGGTAAATCAGTTTCGGGTCAAGACAAAATTAACATGATTAATTTAGTGCTAGAACCAGGGATGGAAGTAAGTGATTTTGAAGTTAAAAAAGGTGGAGTAAGCTATACTTTTGAAACCATTAGATACTTTAAAAATCTTTATAAAGATGATCAACTTTACTTTTTAATTGGTAGTGATAATTTACCTAAATTACACAAATGAGAGCATATTGATGAAATTGTTGATACTGTAAATATGGTGGTATTTAAAAGAAGCAAGAAGTTTAACAAACTCAATGCTAAAAAATACAAATTGCAAATTTTAGATAATCCAATTTTTGAATATTCTTCAACTCAGTACAAAAAAGGATACTTAAATATGGTTGAAGATAGGGTGCAAACATACATTCAATCTAAAGGTCTTTACGTTGAAGAAATTATTCATAATTCTCTTTCGGCTTTAAGAGCAAAGCACAGCTTATATTGTGCTGATTTTGCTGCTAATTTAGCTAAAACAATCAATTTAAGTGCTAAAGACGCTTACCTTGCTGGGATTATGCATGATGTTGCTAAAGAATGAAGTGAAGAAGCTTCAAGAGATTTTATTAATGCTTACGCTCCTGAATATAATGGAATTGCTTCTCATAAGCTTCATCAAATTTGCGGGTATTTGTGAGCTAAAGAATATTATTTACTAGAAAATGAAGCTATTTTACACGCTATTAAAGTGCATACTACAATGGATGATGGGACTGAAAATGAACTTTCTAATTTAGATAAAGTGCTTTTTATTGCAGATAAAATTTGTCATGGAAGAAAAGCTCCTGGAATTCAAAAAATTAGAGAACTTGTGTTTAAAGATTTTGAAGCTGGCTTTAAAGAAGTAGTAAAATTAACTTATGATTTTAACATCCAAAAAGGTGTAGTGTTTGATAAGCGAGCTAAACAAATTTATGATAAATACTTAAAAATAGAGGAAAAATAATGGGATTTGTAGAACAAGAAAGATTGCAAAAGATTCTTTCACAAGCAGGGATTGCTTCAAGAAGAGAATCTGAAGAATTAATTAAAAAAGGAAGAGTTGTTGTTAATGGAAAAGTTGCAAAACTTGGGGATAAAGCAAGTTTTAAAGATGAAATTTTAGTTAATGGAAAACCAATTCAAGAAGAAGAAAAAGTGTACTTTTTACTTAACAAGCCACCTAAAACAGTGTGCACCCTTAAGGATAATTTTAATCGCACCATCGTTACTGATTTAATTGATACTCCTTATAAAATTTTCCCAGTAGGTCGTCTTGACTATGATACAACTGGTGTTTTACTTTTGACTAATGATGGGGAAATGGCGAATAAATTAATTCATCCAAAATATCAAATCCCACGTGTTTATAGAGCTAGATTAAATTCGCCACTAACACCAAAAGAGCTTAAGTATTTAAATACATCTGTCCAAATTAACGGAAAAGAAAGCAAGCAAGACGTGCTTGTTGCTGATAATAAAAGCTACTTTGTTATTTTAACCGTAGGAACTTATCACCACGTTAAAGAGCTTTTTAAATTAGTTGATCGAACTGTTTTAAATTTAAAAAGGATTGAATTTGCAGGACTTACAATTGAAGGGCTTCCAGTTGGAGCTTATCGAAGGTTAAAATTAAAAGAATTGAAATTTATTCGCACATTATTGGAGAAAAAAGATGAAGAATTGAATCAGAAAAAATAAACTTTTCTCAGTTTTGACTTCAATAGCAATTTTTGCTCCAGTAGCTATTGCAGCTTCTTGCGGTTCTTTTGAAAAAAAACTTAGCACAGAAGATAAACAAAGAGAAGCTACTTGAAAAAAAGAGATTGCATCATTAAAAAGTTATTATGAAAACTTTAAAAAATTCTGAGATGATAAATATGATAATGGCAGCCTAACTTCACCTAAAAATTTTGGTTTTTATTATAAAAATATAATGGAAAAAGTTACTGCTTTATCTAAAGCATTACAAAAAGTGCATGCAAAAATTAATGATCAAGAATTTGAAGGTAAAGAGCAAATTATTCAAAGGTTTTTTACCGAAACTGACCTAAGCGAAAATGTTATTAAAACTTATATTGATGCTTACAATAGATTCAGTCAAATTAACTCCCATTTTGAAGCTTTAAAAAACCAACGTTCTTTTGAAGGTGCGTCAGGAACAAGTAATAAATATAGGGAATATTATGACAGAATATTTATTGAAGGTAATTCTGAATTAGTTTTTGACCGTGAATTTGATGATCTTTTCACAGATAAAAGTGTGCAAGATCTTTTAGATAGCTATAACAGTTTTTGATATGACAAAGAACTTCATAAAATTGATTATGCTGCTCTAGCTGAAAAAATTCAAGTTGATGCTAGTGGCGAAAATAAAGTTATTGCTCATAAAGAAGCAATTGGAAACATCATTAAAGAATGAGCTACTGTTGTTGCTCAAACTGATTCAGTTGCAAATCAAAAAATTAAAGAGTTTATTGGCTATTTAAAAGATTCAGAACTTCAAAATAATGGTGAATTTCATACATTAATTGTAAATATTGAAGATCTTTATAGCCAATTTTTAGAAAGCATAAATTTAGTAACAAGTCAATTTGGTAACAAGTATCCATATGAAAAAATCTTAAATAGCTTTAATGAAAATTCAGATTTAGTTAAATTCAATAATAAATTTAAAGAAATTAAAGGACTTATACCAAAGTTGAAAAAATTAAGGAGAATCATGCAACAAGAATTTAAAAATCGTTTAATTAAGTACTTAGAAATTTATGGAATGAGCCGTTATGAAGAACCTGTAGTTGATGAAATTAAAAAAGAACTTGGTTCATTAAATTATGAAATTTCAAGAGATAAAATGGGTTCACTTATTTTCCATAAACCATCAAAAAATCCTAATGCGCCTAAAGTTATGATTGCTGCACATATGGATGAAGTTGGTTATTTAGTAAGAATGATTGATGATAAAGGACAATTACTCCTTACACCAGTTGGTGGAATTTGACCTACAGTAGTAGTTGGCACTAAAGCCACTTTAATTAATAATGCTGGTGAAAAATTTGATGGTGTATTTGGACATACATCAATTCACATTATGGAAGCTGAAAAAAGTATCAAAAGCAATTACAAATAAAGAAATTTACGCAGATTTTGGGTTTAAAAATAAACAAGATGCTTTAGATAACGGTGTTGAAATTGGTGATAGAGTGTACCTTTCAGGAGAAACAATTCATTTTAAGGATCCTAATTTAGTAGGTGGAAAATCAATGGATAACCGTGCTGGAGTGACTGTTTTAGAATTTATTGCTAAAGAAATGGCAAACAAAGAATTAGATGTGAATTTATATTTAGTATGAACAGTGCAAGAAGAAGTAGGAACCAGAGGTGCTAAAAACATCCGTAAGCGTGGTAAATCCCGATGTAGCTATTGCTTTAGATACAACTTCAAGCCACGATACCATTGGAACTATTCCAGGTACAACTGCTTTATTTAAAGGAGCTGCTTTAAGAGTGCATGATGGTGGAACTATGATGGATCCAAAGTTAGTTAATTTCTTTGTAAATACATCTAAAAAATACAACATTGATGCTTATAAATTTGTAGCAGCTGGTGGTGGAACTGACGCAGCACAGCTTCAATATTCAAAAGGTGGAGCAGCAACTATTACAATTTCACTTCCTCAAAGATATCTTCACAGCCCAATTGGAGTATGTGCAATTAGTGATTTACTTGCAGCTAAAGATTTACTTGTTAAATTTTTAGAAGATTTCAATACTTCAGAATATGATAAAATTAAATACAATTAAAAATAGATAGTTTTTTGTTTTAATAAATTACTTCAATTTAATATTAAAATTTTAAGGAGGTCGCAATGATTGAAATGTCAACATCAAGTTTTGTGCTTATGATTGTTTTTGTAATCATCGGGGTTGCGGTTGCTGCAGGTTTATTAACATTTTTCCTTGTGCGTAGAATGTTCCAAAAGCAACTTAAAGAAAACCCACCTATTTCAGAAAAAATGATTCGTGTAATGTTCCAACAAATGGGGACGTAAAGCAAGCGAAAGCCAAATTAGACAAGTTATGCGTTCAATGCAAATGCAAAAGATTAATTAAAGCACAGTAAATTGTGCTTTTTACTTTTAATAAAGGAAAATTATGAAATTAAGAGAAAGATGACGTTTATGAAAAAACAGAACAAAAATTGGTTCTTTTTTCAATAAATGCAATTTTTTGTGGATCAAGCACGTCAAAAACAAGAAAAATCTTAAATTCCTTTTTCTTGTCTATATAGCAATTGTCGTCATTTCGAGTTTGCTTTTATGAAGTCCTTGAACACAAAATTTAAGCCCATCTTCTGGAAATACAGCAATTAGCTACATTGATGCTATTTTTACAACAAGTAGCGCCTTTAGTGATACTGGGCTTGTTGTTAAAGATACTTACAAGCATTGAAATATCTTTGGGCAAGCTATTATTGCAATTTTAATTTTTGCAGGTGGGGTAGGTATTTTTGCTCTAAAAATTTTCATTTTTAACTGAATTTTTAGGCGTAAAAATATTCAATTTTAGAAATGAAGCTCCTTCAAAGTGAAAGAGGGGGAACAGATTCAGCTAAAGTTGGCAAATTAGTTATTTCTGCAGTTAAATTCTTAGTTTTAACCATTATTTTATTTGGTTTTATTTTAAGCATTTACTTTTACTTTACAGATATTAATACAACTAGCGGAATTAAGAATATTTAGCTAAAAATGGTGAAATTGACGCTAATGGAGTTTGACTTAATTCGCCAAAAGGAGATTGAGCTAAAGCTTTTAGATTTGGATTTTTCCACACTATTAGCGCTATTAATAATGCTGGTTTTGACATTATGTCTGGCTTTTCGCTAATGCCTTATTACACAGATTATTTTGTGCAAATTTGCTTTATTACACTTTTTATCATTGGTGGTTTAGGTTATCCAGTTTTATTTGATTTAAAAGGGTATTTTTCACACAAAATTAAGCGTAAAAAATCAAGATATCATTTTACTTTATTTACTAAATTATCTCTTAGCGTATACTTTTTAGTCTTTTTATTTGGACTTGCAACTAGCTTAGGATTTGAACTTACTTCTACTAATATTGAAAGTATGTGAAATAAGCTTGATTCTAGCGGCCAAAATTATTTTTATGGAAATGTATTTAACCGTTTATTTGGAATTTTCTTCACTAGCTTTTCAACTCGTAGTGCTGGATTTTTCACAGTTCATCTTAAAGACTTTTCACTTGGTTCAACAATCACTTTTATGATTATGATGTTCATTGGTGCTTCGCCAGCATCAACAGGTGGTGGAGTAAGAACTACTACAATCGGTGTGTTTTTAATGTCAATTTTCAATATGGTTGTAGATAAACCAAGAGTTAGAATTTTCAAAAGAGCTATTAAAAAGATACAGTTGATATGTCAAGTAAAGTGCTTGGAATTGCCTTTATCATTGTAATTGTAGCCTGCTTTATTTGCTTTAGTTCATTTAGCGATTATGGTGGTAAAATCATTACATCAGCTTCGCAAGCTGATGTATCTAAAGTTCCTGTTTATGGAACTGAACATATTCTTTTGAAGTAGCTAGTGCCTTTGGAACTACTGGTTTAAGTAGCGGAATTACAGCAAGTTTAAATACAGCTTCCAAAATAACCATTTTAATTGTGATGTTTATTGGTCAATTTGGAATTTCTTCAACTTTATTAGTGTGAAAAAGAAAACGCAATAACCATCGAAGTTATGAATATGCTGAAGATGATGTTGCAATTGGATAGGAGAAAAAATGAAATTAAATATTCTAACGATATCTGTGTTATTGGGACAGGTCGTTTTGGTTCAGCTGTTATTGAACAACTTTTAAAAATGAACAAAAACATTTTACTTATCGACCGTGAAGAGGAAAAATGTTAAAACTTATAATAGCGAAGTTGATCACATCATCATTGCTGATGCAACTGATACTAGAGCTTTAAAAGGAGCTGGTGTTGACCAAGTTGAAACCGTGGTTGTTGCTGTTTCAGATAATATTGAAATTATTGCTGCTTTGAAAGAGCTTAGAGTAAAAAACATCATTGCTAGATCAAAAAGCAGAAACCACGCAAGGGTTCTTAAACAAATTGGTGTAAATATTATTGTTAGTCCTGAACATGAAGCAGGAGTAAGAACAGCACTTATTGCTGCTAATACCAATTTTATTAAATATAGCCAAAACTTACAAGAAATTGGAAATAACTTCGTCTTTGGAACCACATCATTACATAATCCAGATTTATTTAACAAAAAGCTTTCTCAACTTAATTTCAATGAAAGAGAAATTACCGCAATTCTTGTAAAAAGAAACTCTACCCCAATGCGTCCAACCGGAGATTTAGAGCTTTTTGAAAATGACCAAATCACTATTGTAGGTCAAGTTGATAATGTTACCGAAGCTTTTGAATGATTTAACGAAAAATAATATTTGCAAGCCTATTAAGGCTTGCTTTTTATATAGAAAAGCACCTAAGGAAGATTCCTTAAGTGCCATATTATCGATAAATATAAATTTATAAGTATAATGAAAAGTGTAAAAATGCAATTAAGTAATAAAAGCTAAATGAATCTGAATAAATATCTTTAACAATTGCTTTAAAAACTTTTTCTGATTTAACTGAGAAAGCAAAATCTAAATTCATAAATCCTTTTTCACCAATATTTGAAAACATTACATATTCACGGCTTGCTATTGATGAAATAGAAGGCTCTGGGAATTTAACATTTTTTCTTTCTTTATCGTATCAAGCAACGCTAGTTTCCATTGCTAAAGGAGTATACATTTGTCTAATTTTTAATTCATTATTAGTTGTTAATTTGAAAATTTTATTGAATCTATCATTTTCAAGTTTAACTTTATTTCCTAATGGATTGTTTCCACGGAATAAAGTGAAGTTAAATTGTCTGTCCTTTAAAATTGATGTATCTACTTTTATATATGAATTTCATCTATTGCGTTCTCTTTGATTTTTTCCGCTTCCTTCAACTCAACGGTAAAGCACATTTTGAGTAACGACCATATATTTATTGTGAAGTAAAAGTTTTCTAGGTGGTGTAATGTCAATAATTTTTGCATCACTAGGAATTGAAACATTGTGGTAATACATTTCTTCTTTAGTAATTTCTAAATTAGTATCTACACCTTGACTATTTAATGCGCCGATTTCTTCTCTTGTTAAATAGTTAAAATCATCTCCGAAAATTTGAAAGCTTTTATTATAAATAAAATCTTCATTTAAGCTTCTAAGAATTGAATTTTTAATAGTGTCTTTATTTTTCTTGTAAATTCAAAAGAAAATAGCTGCTATAGCTATGGAAGCAATCAGTCCAATTAATGAAATTATTAAAACAACTCTTCCAAAAGTGGTTTTATTAAGTGCAAAAACCGCAAGATAATATTAAAAATAAAAATCCAGTAATAACAGCAATAATCCCGATTATTCTTCCTTTTCTTGCTTTTGCAACCTCAGGTCCTTTATACGCTTTTCAACATTTTCTTTGATAAAAGGCATCATTTCTTCTTTGAATTTTGTGAAAAATTCATTGCTAGACATTGGGTCTTTTATGATTCTCATATTTCTCCTTTTTAGTAGCTTTTAGGAACGAAATTAAATTATTTAATTTCCCCATAAAGTCATATTTATATTATAATATAAACTGTATTTAAACTTTTTAATATGTACCAATGTTTATTTTCAAATTAATAATTATTAACTTAAATTTTTATAGGAGTATTTATGGAAGCAACTAGAATAATTCCGTTAGGTGGTGTTGAAGAAATCGGTAAATCGACTCTGATTGTTGAACACAAAAACCACATTTTTTTAATTGATGCAGGTATTAAATTTGCAGATACTTATAACACAGGAGTTAAGGGAATTATCCCTAATTATGAGTATTTAAATGGTAAAGGTAAAAAGATAGAAGGTCTTTTTATCACTCATGGTCACGAAGATCATATTGGTGGAGTTGTTTATTTAGTTAAACAAACAAAAATTAAGAAAATTTTTGCTCCTAGAATTGCTATTCAGTATTTAAAATTAAAATTTGAAGAGCATGGAATTACACGTCCTATCGAATTTATCGAGATGCAAAAAGCTGATGTTTATCATTTTGCTAATAATGAATGTAAAGTGGATTTTTGAACCGCGCAGCACTCAATTCCAGATGCGTTCGGAATTAGAGTTACTACTCCAAATGGTTCAATTATGTGTACTGGTGATTTTAGATTTGACTATACCCCAATTGGAAATTTAACTGACTTTGCTAGACTTGACCAAATTGGAAAAGAAGGGTTAACCGCTCTTTTAAGTGATTCAACTAATGCAATGCGTCCTAAACATTCGCCAAGCGAAAGTGACATACTAACTGATATTGAAGCTCATATGCTTAATGCTAAAAAGAAAATCATTATCACAACTTTTGCATCTAACTTAACTAGGGTAAAAGTTATTATTGACCTTGCTGTAAAGCTTAAAAAGAAAGTTATTTGTTTTGGACGTTCAATGATTCAAGGGATTAAAATTGGTCGTAAATTAGGTTATATCAATGTTCCTGATGGTGTTATTATTGATAAAAAACAACTTCCAAATACTAAACCTTCTGATTTAGTGATTTTAACAACTGGTTCTCAAGGTGAACAACTTGCAGCATTATCAAGAATGAGTTATGGAAAACATGCTTCAATTAATATTGAAAAAGGTGATGTTGTTATTTTCTCTTCAAGTCCAATTCCAGGGAATAGAATGATCATTGAACTTCTTGTAAACCGTTTATATAAACTTGGAGCTATCATCAAAGAAAATGGTGTTGATGGATATTTACATACTTCAGGGCACGCTTACCGTTATGAGCATGATAAAATTTTCCAATTAACTAAGCCTAAATACTTCCTTCCTTATCATGGAGAATTTAGAATGTCTGTAGCACATGGAAATACAGCTATTGAAAATGGTGTTAAAAAAGAAAATGTAATTATTATCCGTAAGGGTGTAGTTTACAATATGCTTAAAGGTGAAATTTTTCCAACTGATGAAAAAGTTGATTTTGGGCCAGTGTATATTGACGGAAATACCGTTTTATCTCTTTCAAGTGATACTTTAAAACAAAGAATTCAACTTAAAGATAGTGGTTTTGTGAATATTGTTTTTGTAATTGATGCAAAAACAAACTCAATTGTAACTCGTCCACAAATTATCACTAGAGGAGCTTTCTTTGTCAAAACTTCAAAAGAACTTGTTGAAGAAAGTAAACGTGTAGCACATGGTGCTGTGCTTTATCACATTAAAAATAATAAGAATTGAACTATTGCTGAACTTGAAAAAATTGTTATTGAGCGTTTAAGCACTCTTTATTACAAAGAAAAACGTAGAGATCCAATTATCATCCCTACCTTTATCTTAACTAATGAAAAACCTGATAATGTAGTTGGTAAAACCAAAATTAATTTTACTAACTCAAGAACCTTTGTTGCTGAGTCAGAAAATGAAGAAGAGCAAAATAATCAAGCAAATCGAAACAATAAAGATAAAAAGAAAAATAAGCCAAAGCAAAACAAACGTAAAACTAATTTAAAAGGTCAAAAAGAACTACTTAATGAAGTTAAAAAATCAATCTTTGGAGATATCGAAGTTGATCAACTTGATATTGATGAAGAAGACGAAAAATAAAAACATACCTTTTTAAAGTGCCATAATTTTTGCACTAAAGGTATGTTTTTTATCTAAAAAGAATTTCTTATGAATAAAAATTATGATGATATTTATATTTTTCATAAGTTTGACACTTTGGCATTTTTTCATACTTTTTGAATTTCTTAATATATGTAATATATTAAGAAAACTAGATTGTAATTTGCATTGCAACGCGGGAGGTCAAAAACACAAGAAAAAAGGCATGACTACACGCCACGCTTTTTTCTTGTGTTTTTGTTTCCTTTAAATTTATTAAAATTTTTTTGTGGTGTTTTTGTTGCACTGGAGATTACACTCAAGCAATTCTAGGCTTGAAACCTAGAATTTTTAAATGATTTTATTTTTTGTTTTTAATAAACTTTTTATTTGGTGATAAAATAACATCTTCACCCAATTCATAAATAATACCAGCTGTTCTTTTTCCTGGCATTTTTTGTCATTGATAAAATGTTCCATTTACCTTTGCACTATTTTTGTCACCAAATTCTGAATTTGATAAGATGTGAACAGGAATTGTATTTTCAATGTCATTGCTTCCATTTAATGATATAGGTTTTACATGATGAATGTTTCAACCAAATGCGCTTTTACGATTATTAAAAGCAGATTTATTCATTGTTCTTCCTGCAAAATCCTTTACTCTTGTTTGAGTTCCATAATAACTTTCTCAAATTTTTTCTGCTTTTTCTTTAGTGATGTTAGAATTAGCCATATGAATTTACCTTTCTAATGAATCTCTTAATATTTTTTTGATCTCATCTGCTGTTTTTTCTGAATCTTCATTGTAAATAATGTGTAAATTCTTAACAAGTTTTTTATTATGTGAACATTTTCAATAAATTGAATTTTGATTTTCATATTGTTTACTTACTTCAGCAAAAAATCTATCATTTCTTGGAAGAGCTTCAGCTTCTCTAGATTTATCTTGTCCACTTCTTTTTTGTCTTCTTTTTTAATTTCTTCATAATCAGCTGTAATAATAAAGAAATGATCAAGAGGTTTTACACTTTTAAGTAAAAGCACTGTTAAAATTTCAATGATTTTTCATTTAATTTTTTGTATTTTACTAAAGAAACCTAATTTAATGTGCACTTCAGAAAATAACATATCATCAATTGGATATCTATCAATAATGTAATTGCTATCTGCTAGCTGCATTCTATAAAGCTGTTTTCTTCTATATTTGAAAAATAACTTTTGTGTTTGATATGCTCTTTGAGGTATATCCTCCATATATTTAACAAAATATGCTTCGTTTTGTTTTGTAGATTGAATGAAACTTGTTTCATCAAGAAGTTCAAATTCATTTTCTTTAAAAAAACTACTTAAATTATTAATAACTGTTGTTTTTCCAGTTGCACCAGGCCCTCCAAAAGCAATTAAAATTTTAGGTTTAATGTTTTTGGTTTTAAAGAAAATATAAATACTTAAACAAGTATAAAAAACATTAATAACAACTACTGAAATTGAAACAAATCCAATTCCACTAAAAAACGCAATAGCAAGCAAGTTTTTAACAATTCATAATGCTCAGGTTTGATAAAAACCTAAAATCATCATAATAAGAGCTACAGCGCTAACTGCATTTATTGTTGTGCTTATAATTCTTGCTGTTCAATAATAATTAAAGTTTTTGCCGTATTCAGCAGATTCTTGATTTAAAATTTTCGCTCAACCGAGGTTGACGATAGGCGTAACAAAATAGAATAAAACAAAGAAAATAACAAATACAATGCTAAAGAAAATAGTTGAATAAATATTTAAAATAAACATTTTTACTTTTTTATTAATAACCATTGAATATCATAATGTGCTAAAAATAGGTACAAAAATAAATAGGGTTAGAATAAAATCCGCAGTCAAATTGACTGATAAACAGAATAACCCAAAGCAAAGTGAATGTATTATCCCAAATGGAAATGCCAATGCTTTACGTTTATAAAAATATCAAGTAGAAATAAGTCCGAAAACACCAGAAAGTCCTGAGCCAATAGCTAGAATTTTCTGATAAAGTTGTCCTGTTTGTCAAGCTCATGTATTGTCTGAAATTGAATAAAGTGATAAAAATGTTAGAAAAATGAATGTTAATCCAATTAAAAAATATTTCATGTTTTTGTTTTTTAAAATTTGTTTTTGCATTTTGCCCCCTAATTTTATATTATAGAAAAAAAAAAAAAAAAACAAAATCAAAGCAAATAACTGCTAAAAATTGGAAAAGTGACGCGCAAGTTAAGTGTCAAAAAAATAACAATGCTTTTTTAATGTTTAAATTATAAAAAAATTAGAGCTAAAAATGAATAAATACTGACAAAGGTAAAATCAAAATTGCAAGCCCTTGTGGCTTGTTTTCTTATAAATTTTGAAGTTCTTTTGCTTCTTTTCTCCGAAAGAAAAGAAGGCCTGTGCGGCAGCGCAATCTTTGAATCTGTAACAAAAGATAGACATAGAACAATACAGCGATAAACTGACATTACACATCAAATGGGCTTCAACCACAAAAATCTAGTTTAGCGCTTAAATACCAAGCTTTCTTTTATTGCTATTAATTTGAATTTTGAAGTTCTTTTGCTTCTTTTCTCCGAAAGAAAAGAAGAGAAGGCCGCGTGCCAACGCAATTAATGTATTTGTAACAAAAGACTGTCATTACAAGACTATTCTTATTTAAACTGATATTTACACAAAAAATAGTTTTTCTTCACATAAATTTGGTTTAGGTCATCATTCTTGAACTTAGCATTTATTGATATTAATTTTAATTTTCTATTGCTAATATTCTTTTGTATTCATCGATTTGTTCTTTGATTCAAAACACGTATTCTTGTGTGAGTGAATTGAAACTTTTACCCTTCGGAATAAATCTTCTAATGTATCTATGAGCATTTTCAATTGAACCTTTTTGATACGAAGCATAAGGTTTACATTTAAATAACTTTTTCTTACCTACCACTTTATGAAGAAGTGTGTTTTCACTACCGTTATCTACTGTTAAGGTTTTTATTTCGAGATTGTATTTTCTTATTAACATCCTTAATGCTTTGTTAATTGATTTTGCATCTCTTTTTGTTAAAGCAATGTATAACTCTCTAGTTTTACGATCTAAAAGTGTGAAAAGAACAAACTTATCTTCTCTTTTACCAACTACTGTATCAGCTTCAAAATGACCTTTTTCTAATCTTAAATTTGCTTCTTTAGGTCTATATTTTACGTCTCTAGCGTGTATCAATGACCTTTTACCTTGCTTTAATGTAGTTTTTGTATAACCACCTCTTGATAAATATAAAAGCGGGTCAAAAGAAAGTTTTATTCTTTGTTGCTTTAGAGCTTTGTAAACTGTGCTAAATGTAGGACAAAAAGCATTTTGATTTGTTTGTTTAAACGAGTTAATCATAAACTTAACAGACATTTTACATTTAATGTTTTTAGAGTTTTTGCTTGCTTTTTTTCTTAATTCTTTAGTTACATCGTTTCAATATTTCTTAAAGTGACTTCACTTATTTTTTTGTGATTCTGACACTATCATTAACCTTTTGGTTTTATAACTAAGCAAATGATTTGATAGTTTTCTGAACGAGAGAAATTTAGTTATAAAAATTTTAGATCCGCAAATTTTGCAAATAACTTTATTTTTTAGGCTTTTATGATAGTCATTTTTTTCAATCATTATTTCCATTTTTTGCTTAACCGTTCTAGATTGATAACCAAAATATTTCGCCGCTTTTGATACTGAATTCAACAATAGAACTTTCAAAATAATTTCCCACATTAAGAGTATAGATATTTGTTTATCTCTAAGCAACCTTTTAGACGAAACATTTGAGTGAAGACGTTTTATCTCATCATCAGATTCTTTGATGATGAAGTGACGGAAGTTTTCAGCATTATTTTTTACACAAATAATATTTTGTTTAGATAAATCTATTAATTTTTTCATATAATAAAAATGTGTCCTTTCTATTTAGCATTATTATTTTACACAATGGACACAAAAAAGTCACACGCATTAAATTTGCGTGTGACTTTTCTAATTTATAAGCAAATAACTGCTTTGATTGCTAATTTAATTCTTTTTTGACTATATTACAGTAAAATCCTTCAATCCCTATTCCGTGCACACTGCCAATAAGCGGCACAAAACAAAGCATGAAAAGAACTGTTATTTTATTTGGAAATCCTTTAGTTCCGAGTCAAATTATAAAGACAATTAAAGCGATTAATTTGACTAGATAAAAAAGAGTATAAAAAAATCCCACAAGTGGGAAACTTGGGGGTTTAAACACTCTTTATTACAAAGAAAAACGTAGAGATCCAATTATCATCTCTGCCTTTATTTTAACTAATGAAAAACCTGATAGTGTAGTTGGTAAAACTAAAATTAATTTTACTAACTCAAGAACCTTTGTTGCTGATTCAGAAAATGAAGAAGAGCAAAATAATCAAGTAAACCGAAACAATAAAGATAAAAAGAAAAATAAACCAAAACAAACGTAAAATCAATTTAAAAGGTCAAAAAGAATTACTTAACAAAGTTAGAAAATCAATCTTTGGAGATATCGAAGTTGATCAACTTGATATTGATGAAGAGAATGAAAAGTAAAAACATACCTTTTTAAAGTGCTATAATTTTTGCACTAAAGGTATGTTTTTTATCTAAAAAGGATTTATTATGAATAAAAATTATGATGATATTTATATTTTTACCACAGATACTGTCTGCGGAATAGGTTGCAAAGTATTTTCCGGATCAATTAGCAAACTTTTTGAGCTTAAAAATAGACCAATTGAGAAAAAAATCATGATTTTAGTCTCATCAATCAAAATGGCTCAGTCTTTTAATCAATGAAATGAAAAAGCTACAGAAGCGGCCTTAAAATATTGACCAGGAGCTTATTCAATTATTATTAATGATCAAGGTTTTAGAATGCCTAATAATGCAAAGTTATTAAAATTCTTAGAAGAAAATGGACCTATGTACGTCACTAGTGCTAATAAAAGTGGAATGAGTCCAATTGATATTAAAGACGCAAAAGTTGTATTTCCGCAAGTAACCAATGTGTTTGATTTTGGAAAGCCTAATGGTAAAGCCAGCACCATTATCAACTTAGATACTGGAGAAATTATTGAGAGAAATTAAAACACCCTTTTGCATTTGGGTGTTTTAATTTACTCTTAATTACTATTTTCTTTAATTCCTACTAAAACGCCTAAATTATGGAATGGTTTAGGGTTTTCTCCAAAGAGATTTTCTACTAAATTAGGGTAATCTGTGAAAGGGTTTCTTCTTCCATTTGTTACTGCTGCAGTTGCATTATTTCTATCAATATCAAATTGATCTACTGGATCTTCACTATTTCATTTTGAATACACATTTAAATAATGATTATTCATAAAAGGGAATGAAGTTATAAATATTTTATTTGCGTCACTATAAAAAATTGAATCTTGATTATATGTTTGTATAAAGTAAAAATAAGCACGAGCAATATCACCTTTAAAAGCATTTACTGGTTCAAAAACCTCGCTTCCAAAACTGTTATTTCCTTTTTTTGCACCATTACGGAATATTTGCGTTTCTTGTAATACGTCATCATGAGGTAAATTTTCTCTGTCGTGATTTACGGTTATATCTGTTGGTCAAACAAAGAATGGGTCAGATCTTATTGGTTCTACTTTGTTAAATCAAGATTGAGGAACGATGTGTTCTCTATTTGTCCCGTCACCTTCTTTTTTAGCTCTTTGATCGAATTTATAATCAGGATAAACATAAGGATCTATGCCATCTGGATTTTCTGAGTAAATATCTAATAAAGAACCATCTTTTTCATAATATTTATCTCTAAACGGAGAATTCGAACCATTGTAAAAACCTTCTAAATTTCCGTATCCGAATTTTGTTGATTTTGATTTTTGAAGTTTTGTTAAAGCTTGAAATAATTCTAAACCTCTTTTCCCTTCAAGTGAAGCGTAATAGTTGTTCGAACTATCGTATAGATAGTTAATGTTTGAGTTTGAAGAGTGAATTGTTGTATTTGATGTATTAGGTTGATTTAAGCTGCTACTGGGAGGGTTTGTAGCTTCTGTTGTATTAGGTGTATTGCTATTTGAACTTGATGAAGCAGAAGAACTATTTAAATCAACAGTAAAGTAATGTGTTTCTGTATCAATTGTATGATTTCCTGAATTGCTGTAAATAGCGGTTTTAAATGTAAATTTAGCAACATTGTTTTCAATTGTTACATTTAAAAATGAACTAAGTTTTGTTTTACCGCTTGAATCTGTATATGTTGGCTCTTCAGCATTAACTAATTGTTTTGAACCAATAAAAGATGATTTTACAGTTGCTATAACTGGTCAAGAACTACTTTCTTTTCAATTGATTTTTTGAGGGGCGATTAAAACTTTTTGTGCTTTTCTATCATAAACAAAATTGTTTGGTTTTTTTGTTCCTGTTGCGTTTTGATTTTCTAAAATTTTATTCTTCAACATTTCTTTATCTAATGAAGAATTAAAGTCAAATTGACTTGTAGAATCAATTAAATTGTTTGTTGTTGCGGATCCGCTTCCATTTTCAGGAGTAGTTGGTGTAGATGTATCAGCTGAAGCGCTTGTTCCGCTGCCGTTTTCATGGTTAGTTGGGTTTTCAGGAGTAGGATTTTCTGGATTTGTTGTTCCACCTGTGCTTGGATTAGTTGGTGCAGGTGTTTCGTTTGAACTACCATTGTTTGATGAAGCTGGATTAGTTGATGTAGCTGTTTCAGGTTTTGTTGTTTCACCAGTTGTATTTTTCGGTGTAGTTTCTTTTTCAGTTTTTGGTTCATTACATGAAGTAAGAATGAAAGGTGTAAACACCATTGAAGTTGGTGCCATAGTTAATAATAATTTAAACTTTTTCATAATAAATAGACCTCTTTTTATACTAGTTATACATTTAAATTTTACTATTTTTAGGAAGAAAAAATTAAAATATGAAAAATTACCTTATTTTTATTACAAAATAAAGTTTTCTCAATTAAATTTATGCTTAAAATTGCATTTTCCTTAATCTATCTATTACTTACACTAGCAAAATTAAAAAGGTCATTTTAGAAAAAACATTAAAACAGGAAAAACCACATTTTGAAAGAAAATACTCTTTAATAAAAGTTTTACTTCTTGTGAATTTTGTTTGATATGTTTTCTTTTCGGATTTCTAATCGTTGATCAATCACTTTTATTGAATTATGAAGTTTGTTTTCAAAGTTTGAATCTTCTAAAATCAGCGCTTGAAAAAGTAAATCAGTAATTAAAAGTTGTGATAATTTTGATGAAAGTGGAACATCAATGTAAGAAGAGTGTATTTTATTATACACTATTTTGATTATTAAATTGATTATATTAATTATTGTTTATCACAAAATATTGAATTAATTTTTTATATCTTTATGCTTAGTTTTTACAATTTATTCTTGCATAAAAACAATCTATATTTAATATTGACGAAATCTTAAAAAGTTCTAAAAAACACATTAAACTCTTTGCGAGAGATGTCATTTAAACTTTCTACTTCTTTTTTTTTTTTTTTTTGTTTATGCTTATATTAGTTGACTTTAAAAATAAATTAAATACAAGCAAATTACATCTAACAGCAAAAGCAAGGAGAAAAATGCTAAAAAAAGTAGAATCATTGTTAAGGACAGTTGATAAATATTTGTCAAACGATGACAAAATATTAAAAACCAAAGTTTATGAAGATACTGAAAAAATGGACAAAGATTTAATAGAACTTTTATTATCTGATAAAGAAATAAAAGAATCTTTTTTTACACAAGTTGGCGATACATTGGTTTTTGATAAACAAGAATTTTGATGATTCTTAGATTCAAAAGAATTTCTTCCTGATAGTTATACAAGTTATAAAAACAAAATAGGATTAACTGATATTAATCATAATTATCTTTCAAGATCACAAGATGTTGTTTTATCATTCCCTTATAAAGATTGTTTTTTAGAAGGTGGACAAAGTAAGGATGATCAAAAAAGAGAAGAAAAAATGTATCATGAAATTATTGCTAAAAATGAAATTAGAAGAATGTTATCTCCAAAAGTTCTAACAAAAGCAAAAAGGTATTCTAAAAACGGTGTTGAAGAAAATATTACATTTAATGAAAATGATAATTTAATTATGAAAGGTAATAATCTAATTGCATTATCAACTTTATTAAAAAGATACAAAGGAGAAGTGAAGTGTATTTATATTGACCCTCCATATAATACAGGAAACGATACTTTTAAATACAATGATAAATTCAATCATTCTACTTGACTTGTGTTCATGAAAAACAGACTTGAATTAGCTAAAGAACTATTAAGTGACAATGGTTTAATTTTTGTTCAATGTGATGACAATGAACAAGCATATTTAAAAGTTCTTATGGATGATATTTTTGGTAAAGAATGTTTTTATGGAAACTTAATTCAATTAAAAGGTAATACACAAAACGATTCTAAAAAAATCCAAAAAAATCACGAATACATTTTATGCTATTCAAAAGGAAATTTAGATCTTTTAGCAACATATAAAAATAGTGTCAAAAAAGAGGTTTTTGAAGGTAAATATTATTTAGGAAGAGATACGGGAGCATCATCAGGCGAAGATAAATTAATTGAACGAACTAATCTTGGTTACACTATTTATTATTATGAAGGTACAGGTAATGGCGTCACCGGAAATAGTAACAAATTAATTGATAGAACTAATCTTGGTTACACTATTTATTATCAAGAAAAACAGAATCAAGAACTTTTTGAAAACAAAAGTTTAATTGATAAAAATAATGTCGGTTACAATGAATACAAAGTTTTTGTAAAAGGAGACAAAATTATTCACGCCATAGCAATTAGTGACTACGATCCGAAGAAAATTAGAGAAAACTCTACTGAAGAAGATGTTTATGAAAATGATGAATATTTAATTAGTCTAGGTTATGTGCCAATAAGACCTCCAAAAAGAGATGGTAATAAATTAGGACGTTGAACATGAAAAATAGAGAAATTTAAAGAGCATTGAAACAAAGATGAAATTTTAATAAAAAACTATAAAAATGTAATTAAAAAAGAATTTGTAGATGTTAATGATGTTCAGGATATAAATGGAAAAATGTATTATGTTCAAGAAAATGTTTTACCAATTCAAAGTGTTGTAAAAATCGGTAATAGCCAAGGAACATCCCATTTAAAAGATTTATTTGGGGAAAAAGTGTTTTCAAACCCAAAAAGTGAAGATTTACTTCAATTTATAATTGAGAGCGCAACTTCTGAAGGTGATATTGTTCTTGATTTTCATTTAGGTTCAGGTACAACAGCTGCTGTAGCTCACAAAATGGGTCGTAGATATATCGGTGTAGAACAAATGGATTACATAGAAAACATTACTGTTGAGCGTCTTAAAAAAGTAATCGAAGGTGAAAAAGGTGGTGTTTCAAAAATTGTTAATTGAGAAGGTGGCGGTTCTTTTGTTTATTGCGAATTAAAAGAAGATTCTAATAATTTAATTAAAGAAATAGATTCATCAACAACGGATAATATTGAAAAAATAAAAGAAAAAGTTTATAACGACAAAAGAATAATTCCTTATTTGACAAAACAAGAATTACAAATGGCTGATGAAAATTTTTCTGAACTTGAATTATCTGATAAAAAGAAAGCACTAAAATTATTGGTTGATAAAAATAAACTATATGTAAATTATGCAGATATTAACGATCAAGATAATAACCTAACTGAAGAAGAAATTAATTTTACAATTTCCTTTTATAAAGGAGAAAATTAAAAATGGGTTTTTTATTTGAATCAATAAATGTACACAAAAAATATTTAAATAAAAAAATAGAAATACCATCAATTATTTTTCAAGGTCTCTCTAAAAAAATACAATTAAGAGATTACCAAAAAGAAGCGATCGAGAATTTCGTTATTCATTTTGAAAGTGAAAATTCTGAAGATAATAAAACAAAAAATATTCACACTCTTTTTCACATGGCCACTGGAAGCGGTAAAACTGTTATAATGGCAAGTCTTATTTTGTTCCTTTATGAAAAAGGTTATCGAAATTTCTTATTTTTTGTTAACCAAACAAATGTTATTGAAAAAACAAAAGACAATTTTTTAAATAATTTATCAAATAAATATCTCTTTAACGACGAAATTAATTATTTAGGGAAAAAGATAAAAATTAAAGAAGTTCAGAACTTTCAAGAAATACAAGAAAATAATTTAATTGATGATGATATAAATATTTGTTTTACAACTACTCAAAAATTACATTTAGATCTATTTATAACAAGAGAAAATTCTCTTACTTATGATGATTTTGAAAATAAAAAAATAGTTTTTATTTCAGATGAAAGTCATCACATAAATTCTTCAACTAAAAAGACAGGAAAAGAAAAAGAACTGGAAAATAGTTGAGAGACTTCAATAATGAATGCTCTTGAAAAAAATAAAGACTCAATTATGCTGGAATTTACAGCAACTTGTGACATTAATGACAAAAATGTAAAAGAAAAATACATAGATAAAATTGTTTTTGATTATCCTTTAAAGTATTTTAGAGAAAGTGGTTACACAAAAGATTTTGAAAATTTTGCTACAAACTCAACACTTTGAGATAGAACTCTTATAGCTCTTGTTTTAAGTGAATATAGAAAATTTCTTTTTTCTGATTTAAAGATTAATCAAAAACCAGTAATTCTATTAAAATCTCAGAAAATCCAAGAATCAGAAAAATTTTATGAAGAATTTAATACAAAAATAGGCAAATTAAAAGCAGAGGAATTAGAAAAGTTATATTCTTCTGATATAGAAATATTAAAAAAAGCGCTTGATTATTTTAAAAATAAAAAAGGTTCTTTAAATCTTTTAAAAGATTCGTTAATTAATAGTTTTAAAAAAGAAAACTTAGTAATTATGAACCAAAAAACAGATAACACTAAAGAAAAACAACTTTTAGTTAACTCTTTAGAAGATAGTTCTAATCATATAAGAGCTGTTTTTACAGTTGATATGCTAAATGAAGGGTGAGATGTTTTAAATTTATACGATATTGTTAGGTTATATGACACAAGACAAGGAAATAATAAGTCAGGAAAAGTTGGGGCTTACACCATTAAAGAAGCACAGTTAATTGGTAGAGGAGCTAGATATTGTCCTTTTGTTATTAATGATGAACAAGAAAAATTTAAAAGAAAATACGACAATGATATTAATAATGAATATAGAATTTTAGAAACTATGTATTTTCATAGTAAAAATGATTCTAAATATATTTATGAACTTAAAAAAGCTTTAGTTTACACCGGTATGGAAAATGAAACATCAAAAATATTAACTTATAAAGTTAAAAATAGCTTTAAAGAAACAGATTTTTTTAAGAACGGAATAGTTTTTTCTAATCGTAGAGTAATTAAAGATAGAAAAACTATTAAAAGCATAGATGATGACATTAAAAACAAAGTTTTTACTTATGAAATTAAAGATGTTAGAGGAAAGGTGTTTAGTTTATTAAAAGACGAATTTGATCAAAACTTTAATTATCAAAAAGAGAAGAATGTATTCGAGATTAAATTAAAAGACTTAGACTATAACATAGTTTTAGGTGCTAGTGAATGTTTTGATAAACTAAAATTTAGTTTTTTAAAAGAAAGATTTCCAATTTTAAAAACACTTAGAGAATTTCTTACAGATGAAATGTTTTTAGGAAATGTAACTATTAAATTTATTTATTCAGAAGGGAAAAGAATTTCTGGTAATGATATTTTTAGTTCTTTAAAAATTGTTTTTAGCGAAGTGGAGCGTTATATTAGTTCTATAAAAGATGAATATTTTGGCACAAATGTATTTACTGCTAAAAATATAAGAGATGTTATAAAAGATAAAAAAATTAAGGTGACCAAAATCATTGAAAATGGTTATGGAGATGCTCAATCTAACTCTCTTAATGATGAAATCGCAATGAATTTAGAAGATAAAAAATGATATGTTTATAATGAAAACTATGGCACTTCAGAAGAAAAAGCTTTTGTTAAGTATTTTAGTGAACATATCCAAAAAGACTTGAACGAAAAAGAATGTGAATTTTATCTAGTTAAAAATGAGAGAAATTCAGAATTAGCTATATATTCATTTGAAGATGGTTCAAGATTTGAACCAGATTTCTTCTTATTTATTAGGAAGAAAAAAGCAAAAGAAAATGTTTTTTCTAATATTCAAACATACATAGAGCCCAAAGGTCAACATCTAATTGAACATGATTTATGAAAAGAAAAATTTTTATTAGAAATAAACGAAAAAGCTGAGTTAAATCTACATAAACAAGAAAGTGATTACGGGATAATAGGAGTACCTTTCTTTAATAATGAACTTAAAAATGTAAAAGACAAATTTAAAGCTGTTTTTGATTCATTTATTATAGAAAAGCTTTAAATTATGAAATTAAAAAAACCTCAAGAAAAGGAGGTTTTTTTAATTTCTTGAATTTTTATAAAAGTTTTACTTTTTGTGAATTTTATTTGATATGTTTTCTTTTCCAATTTCTAATCATCGATTAATCACTTTTCTTGAATTATGAAGTTTGTTTTCAAGGTTTGAATCTTCTAAAATCAGCGCTTGAAAAAGTAAATCAGTAATTAAAAGTTGTGATAATTTTGATGAAAGTGGAACATCAATGTAAGAAGAGTGAATTTTATTATACACTATTTTTACATCAAAAAACTGATCATATTCATTATCTTCATTTGAGGTGATAACAATTATTTTCACTTTGTTTTCCTTGGCGATTTGAATTGAAAAAATTTGCTCTGGAGTATTTAAATTATTTGAGAAAAGAATTAAAACATCGTTAGCATTACAATTTGAAATTGATGGGAAAAAGACGTGAAAATCGGAATTACTAATTGGAGTTTTTCCGATTTTTAAAATATTAGCATACAAATTATCACTAATTCTTTTGCTACTTCCGCTTCCTTGAATAAGGATTTTATTACTTTGATTAATGATTTTGGCTGCTTCTTTGATTTTTTCTAAGACAACTTCATTATAAAGGCTATCAATTGCAAAGCGATGTGAAGAAATTATGGTAGAAAATGAGTCATTATTATTAATTGTGTAGTTTTTTTCAAATTTCTGGATTATTAAATTCACTTGAACTTTAAACTCTTGATAGTTTTTAAAGTTATATTTTTTAACAAACCGCGAAACCCCTGATACTGATGTACCAGAAAACTCAGCTAAATCATTAATAGTTAAATCAAACACAGGTTCTTGGAATTTATTGATAAATTCAATGATGTTATGATCTGTTTTTGATAATCCAGAAATTGAATTAATAATAGGTCTAGAGACTTCTTTTTTTATTTTATTCATAATTACTTAAAATTTTAATCATTTTTAGCTCTTTTTAATAGTTTTTAGCTAAATGTGGAAAAAATATGGAAATAAAATGAATTTTTTATTCACGCAATGGAAATAATTTCCATTTATAAAACTAATATATAGATAAATAAGGTCTTAGAATTGTTTTATACCATTAAAGTGAAAATTATTTTCAAGTTTATCAAAAAATAAGCTCCAAAAAGGAATGTAATATTAATGTAGATGGAAATCCGCTACAAATACTTTTTTATTCTATTTTTAAGGAGCAATATGGAAAAATTCCTAACTTTGACACTTTGGTCTTTTTTAAGACTTTTTGAATTTCTTAATATATTACATATATTAAGAAATTTTTTATTTTTTTATTTCATATATAGTAAATATATGGTATAATATGGTAAAAAGGACAAATTATGGCATCAGTACAAATCATCAAAAAGAATAAAACACAATATGTAAGAATCGTAGAATCATATTGAGATAAAGAAACTAAAAAACCAAAAATTAGAGAAGTAAAATTTTTAGGTAAATTAGAAGATCTTACAAAAGATAATCCAAACTTCATTGAAGAATTAAAAGAATCTGTTAGTTCAAAGAAAAATCAAAAACAAAAAGATAGAAACGAACAAATTTTACAAATCATGAATTCTTTAAAATTGGACAAATTTAAAGGAACAGAAATTAAAGGATATGGAAATTTAGTTTACGAAGAAATCATAAATTATCTAGAATTACCAAATTTCTTAAATGACTTACAAAAGAAAAATAGTAGGTCAAAATATGACCTAGCATCAATTACAAAAATGCTAATTTTAACAAGAATTTTAGAACCATCTTCTAAAAGAAGTTCAGTTGAAAAAATTAAAAAATATTGATACAAATTTGATGATAGTTTGAAAGACATTTATAGATCACTTGAGTTTTTACAGGATAAAAAAGCGGATATTTTAAAACATTTAAATGAACAATTTGTAGACAAAATTAACAGAAATTTAACATTCTGTTTCTATGACGTTACAACTGTTTATTTTGAAAGTTTTATACCTGATGAACTTAGAAAATTTGGTTTTTCAAAAGACAATAAAGTTAACCAAACTCAAGTTGTTTTAGGTCTTTTAATCGACGATATGGGAATACCGATTTATTATGATTTATTCCCTGGAAACACATCTGATTTCTTGACTTTAAAACCTGTTTTAGAGAATATAAAAAGAGACTTAGGTATAGATAAAATTACTATTGTTGCAGATAGAGGTTTAAACTCAAAAAGTAACTTATTAGCCATAAAACAAGCAGGATACGATTACATAATGGCTTACAAAATCAAAGGTAAAGAAAATAAAATTGAAGGAATTTATGATCTTGATACATATAAAATGATGTATGAAGAATTCAGTGTGAAAAAACAAGATCACAAAGAGCTTTTTAAATCTAATAATACCTTTTATGAAATTGACAATAAACTGATTTTAACTTTCTCTGGAAAGAGACAAAGAAAAGATAAAAAAGATCGTGAAAGACTTATTAAAAAAGCTGAAAAATTACTCAATTTATCAGCTATAAAATCAGAAATGAAAAGAGGTGGTAAGAAGTATTTAAAACTTTCAGCTAACGAAGTTGAGTTAGATCATCAAGCGATTTTGAAAGATGAAGCCGCAGATGGATTTTATGGAATTTTAACATCTCATGAAGATATGGATGAAATGGAAATTATTGAACAATATTCAAAACTTTGAAAAATAGAAGAAAGTTTTAGAGTGATGAAAACAAACTTTGAAGTAAGACCAATTTATCTTTCAACTGAAAAGACAATCAAAGGACATTTTTTAATTTGCTTCCTTGCACTCACGATTCAAAGATATTTAGAATTTGTTCTTGAATATTGTGGTTATCCGCTTCCTACGAATAAAATAATTGAATCAATTAAAAATCAAAAATTATCAATTATCCCAGAAATAAATACTTATATTAAATCAGAAGAATCTGAAGAGTTCAAAACTATATTAAAAGTTCTTGGACTTAAACCAATTGAAACTATTGGTAAATGTGAAGACGTAAAATTTACTATATAGGAATTGTGATATAAAAACGACGAATAGCTCTATATTGTAGGGTTATTCGTCGTTTTAAGTTTTAAAAGTGTCAAACTTAGGAAAATTTGTAAGAACAGTCCTAGGTGATATTTCACCAAAAGACTTAGGTGTGACAGATTGTCACGATCACTTCATTAAAAATGGTGGTCCTGAAGTTGAAGAACACATCGACTTTTTAATGTTAGATGTTGAAGCATCTAAAAAAGAACTTAAAGAGTTTCTTGAACGTGGAGGAAAAACTATCGTAACAATGGATCCACCAAATGTTGGTAGAGACGTACACAGAACATTAGAAATTGCTAAAGCTTTTGAAGGTAAAGCAAACATTATTATGTCTACTGGATTCCACAAAGCTAAATTCTATGACAAATGATCTTCATGATTAGCAGTTGTACCTACAGATGACATTGTTAAAATGTGTGTTGCTGAAATTGAAGAAGGTATGGATGAATACAACTACAGTGGACCAGTTGTTAAACGTTCAAAAGCCAAAGCTGGAATTATTAAAGCTGGTACAGGATATGCAGCTATTGACAGACTTGAATTAAAAGCACTTGAAGTTGCAGCTAGAACATCAATTCAAACAGGTTGTCCAATTTTAGTTCATACACAACTTGGAACAATGGCTCTTGAAGTTGCACAACACTTAATTGGTTTTGGTGCTAACCCAAGAAAAATTCAAATCTCACACCTTAACAAAAACCCAGATAAATACTACTATGAAAAAATAATTAAAGAAACAGGTGTGACATTATGTTTTGATGGACCTGACCGTGTTAAATACTACCCAGATTCAACACTTGCAGAAAACATTAAATACTTAGTGGATAAAGGTTTACAAAAACACATTACACTTAGTTTAGATGCAGGTAGAATTCTTTACCAAAGAAACTATGGGGTAACCAAAGGTAAACAAACATTTGGACTTGCATACTTATTTGATAGATTCATTCCTTTAATGAAACAAATTGGAGTTCCTGAAGATGCTATCGAAGATATGCTTGTAAATAACCCTAGAGAAATTCTTGCTTTCGATGAACCTAGAGTTTATGACGAAAGTAAAGTTCCAGCGGAATTAAAAGAACTTAAAAAAGAATTGAAATTATCTTAATTAATAATACGTGCAAATTGCCTTAGCAACTTGCGAAAGAGGAAAATATGTCTAAAATGACTGATGGTACAAAAAAGACTATTAAAACTCTTGCTATTTTATTTGCTGTAATTGCTGTATTTGTTGTTGGGATGCTTATCACAATGACAATTGCGCACTTTAGTTTAAAAGATGGTACAGGCTTTAATGGTGCCGGAGTTGTATTTTATTTAAAAAGAGTTATCATTGACAACTTCTTAGGTGTTAATGCGTTCTTAATTGGTTCAATTGTATTTATTGGATATCTTGTTTTAGGTCGTGGAATTAGAGATGCTATTTTAGGTTTCATTAAATCCGCTATCGGTATCTTAGTATTATCAATTGGATCAGGAATCCTTGTAGGGATGTCAAAAGAAATTTTCGTTCAAATTTCTAAATTAGGTGCTGGTGTTACATCACTTGATCCTTACACAGGATGAACATCTGCTGAAAACTTCTTAAAAGCCTTAAATGGTCAAAACATTTCAGCATTTATCTCTTATGCTCTTCTTATTGGATTTGCTATTAACTTAGTTTTAGTAGTATTCCGTCGTTGAACAAACGTGCACTCAATTATGTTGACAGGACATGTTATGTTCCAACAATCAGCTATGGTTGTAGCTGGAATAACAGTTTCTCTTTTCTTAAGTAACACCGCATTAAGTTACGGTGCACAAACTGGAATTATTCTTATTTCAGGATTAATTTTAGGTCTTTACTGAGGAATTGGGTCAACAGCTACTATTAAAGGGTCTGATGCTGTAACACAAGGTGCTGGATTCTGTGTTGGTCACCAACAAATGTTAGGTCTTTCACTTGCTTACAAAATTGGAAGATTCTTTGGTAAAAAAGAACAATCAGCTGAAAATATGGTTCTTCCTAAAAAATTAAAAGTGTTTGAAGATAATATTTTTACTCAATCACTTATTATGTTAATTCTTTTCACAATTTTAATTGCTATTATTGCGGCTAAAAACCCAATCGGATCAGTATTTGATGGTCAATCATACAAATGAACAAAAGTATTATTACCTAACTGAGCAGTAGATGGAAATGTGTTCTTTATCTTTAACATCTTATTAGGAGCTCTTAAACTTGTAGGAAGTATTCTTGTTATCCAAACAGGAGTTAGAATGTTCGTAAGTGAATTACAACAATCATTCCAAGGTATTACAGAAAAAGTTGCTCCAGGTGCTGTGGTTGCAGTTGATGTTGCTGCTACATATGGATTTTCTTCAAACTCAGTAACATATGGGTTTGTTAGCGGAACAATCGCTCAATTTATTGCAACAGGTCTTTTAATCGGTCTTTCACAAATTAATTTTGGACCACACTTTAAATTAGATATCACAATCCCATTATTTATTACATTATTCTTCAACTCTGGATCAATCGGGGTATTCGCTAATGCTTCTGGTGGATTCAAAGCTGCTTTAATTGTTCCTGCAATCTTTGGGTTTGGTGAAATCTTATTATCATCACTTGGTCTTAGCTTACTTAAAATGCATGAAGCATTTGTGCAAAATGCTCCTAAAGTTAGTGATGCAGCACACGTATTTGGAACAGGATACTTAGGAATGTTCGACTGAAACGTATTCTTTGCTCCAATGATCGGATTTGGAAGCTTACACCCAGTTGTAGGTGGAATTGTATTTACTGGTGCTATTGGATCACTTGTTGCATTCTCACAAATTGTTGATTCAGGAAGACAATCAGAACCTACATTCTTACAAAAAATGTTTAAATTAAACATTCAAACATACAACCACTAATTAGATAAACTAATTTATTTAATTAGTAAATTCAAAACAAAAACAAAAATTAGTAACAAAATTAAATTTTCAAAGGAAGTACTTATGAAAGTATTATGTTTATGTGGAAGCGGAATGGGGACTTCAATGATCATTAAAATGAAAGTTAGTCAAGCACTTAAAGAACTTGGGATTAACGGATCAGTTGAAGCTCTTGGGCTTGGACAAGGAAAAAGTGTGGCAAATAACTATGATGTTATTTTATGTACACAAAACTTTGTTTCAGAAGTTAATACAAAGGCTCAAGTTTATGGTCTTAAAAATATTATGAATCTAGATGAAATTAAAGCAGCTCTTAATGATGCAAAAGAAAAAGGTATTAATTAATGGAAAGATTAAATCTTTTAGAAAGTTTGCTTGCTCATAATTCAATTGAAATTCAACAGGAAGCTTCTTCATGAAAAGAAGCAATCAAATTAGCTTGCAAGCCACTTGAAAAAGCTGGAGTTATTACTGAAAAATACTATCAAGAAATATTAGATTCAACAGAAAAATATGGTCCTTACTACATAATTGCCAAAAACTTTGCAATGCCTCATGCTAGCGATACAGAACATGCTGTTTTATCAAATGGGTTCTCACTTGTAACATTAAAAGAACCAGTTAAATTTGATGATGGTCAAGAAGTAAAAATTTTAATGTGTCTTGCAGCAAAAGATGGAGAAGTGCATACACAAGTAGCAATTCCACAAATTGTAGCTGTTTTTGAAGATGAAACAAACATTGACAAAATAGCTTCTTCAAAAACTAAAGAAGAAGTTGTCGAAATAATCAAATCTGTTGATTATACAAAATATGTTATTCAATAAAAAGGAGCAAAAATGGGAAAACCACTTTTACAAATCGCTTTAGACAACTTAACTATTGAAGATGCTATTAACTCAGCTAAAAAAGTTGAAAAATACATTGATGTAATTGAAGTTGGAACAATTTTAATTGCATCAGAAGGTAAAAAAGCTGTCAAAGCTCTTAAAGAAGCCTTTCCAGATAAAATCATTGTTGCAGATGGAAAAATTGCTGATGCAGGAAAAGTTTTTGGAAAAATGTTCTTTGAAAATGGAGCAGATTATACAACATGTATTTGTGCAGCTGAGCTTCCTACTATTGTAGAAACAATGAAAGTTGCCAAAGAATACAAAGATACAAATGAAGTTCAAATTGAAATGACTTCTAACTTTACTTGAGAACAAGCAAAAGCTTGACAAGAAGCTAATGTTCCACAAGTTGTATGACACAGAAGTAGAGATTCACAAGCTTCAGGTGTTAAATGAGGTGAAAAAGATATTAATGCAGTTGATCGCCTTTCAAAAATGGGATTCAAAGTTACTGTCACAGGTGGTGTAGCTTTAGAAGATATTAAATTATTTAAAGATATTCCAATTTACATTTTCATTGCTGGTCGTAGCTTAAGAGATGCAGAAAATCCAGAACTTGCAGCTAAAGCATTTAAAGATGAATTTGACAAATATTGAAGTTAATATGAAAAAGAATAGACTTATCGGAATATATGAAAAAGCAATTAACAATAAATTTTCACTTGAAGAGAAAATTTTAATTGCTAAAGCATCTGGTTATGATTTTATGGAATTTTCAGTTGATGAATCAGAACAGAGATTACAAAGATTATCTTGAAGTGATGCAAAAATTCAACAAGTACAAATGCTTTTAGTTAAACATCAATTTAACTTTAATTCTATGACTCTTTCAGGTCATCGTAAATATCCTTTTGGCTCAAAAGATCCAAAAATTAGAAGAAAAGCTCTTTGAATTATGGAAAAAGCTATTATTTTAGCTAAAAAACTTGGTATTAGGACCGTTCAATTAGCTGGGTATGATGTATATTATGAAAATTCTGATGAAGAAACTAAAAAATACTTCTATCAAGGAATGCAAAAAGCACTGCAAATAGCTGCTAAACATTCAGTTATGCTTGCTTTTGAAATTATGGATACTCGCTTTATGGGAACTATTTCAAGAGCTTTAACTTGAGTTAATAAACTTGATAGTATTTACATTGGAATTTACCCAGATTTAGGAAATGTATATCAATGAGCTCACAAAGAAGATTTAGAAAATGAACTTGTTATTGCTAAAAATAAACTTGTAGCTTTCCACTTTAAAGACACAGTTCCGGGTAAATTTAGAGACACTCCTTTCGGAAGTGGAACTGTTGATTTTGAATATATGCTTAAAATTCTTAAAAAACACAAATTAAATCAACCGATTATGATTGAAATGTGATCTTTAAATGATCCAAATGAAACTAAAGAAGAAGCTATTAAGTACATTTTAGATGCTAAAGAGTTTTATGAAAAATGCTGATCCAATGTAGATGGAGATAATTAATGCGTTACAAAGTACCAAAAAAAATACCAAGATGAAATTGAACTTCTTAAAAAAGAAGTATATGAAGCAAATTTAAAGCTTGTTGATTACAAATTAGTTATTCATACTTGAGGTAATGTCTCAGGAATTACTCGTGATCGCAAATTTATGGTAATTAAACCTAGTGGAGTTTCATATGATAAACTTTCTTACCATGATATGGTAATTACCGATTTAGAAAATAATATTTATGATTCAAAATATAAACCATCAGTAGATGCTCCTACTCATACACTCTTATATAAAGCAAACCCTGATATGAAGGGAATTGTTCACACCCACAGCAAACATGCAGTAGCTTTTGCGCAAGCAGGAAAAGACATTCCTTGCTTCGGAACAACTCATGCAGATAATTTTTATGGATCTGTGCCATGTGCAAGAGCGCTCACGCCAGCAGAAATTGATTCAGAATATGAACACAATACCGGTTTAGTTATTTTAGAAACATTTAAAAATAGAAACTTAGACTTTAAAGCAACTCCAGCAACACTTGTCAAAGAACATGGACCATTTGCATGAAGTTTTAAATCACCATTAGATGCTGTTAATATGGCTCTTACACTTGAAACGGTAGCTGAAATGGCTATTAACACATTAATTGTTTCAAATTTAGATTCACACCAAGCGCAAGATGCGCTTATCACAAGACACTATTTACGTAAACATGGTAAAAACGCTACATATGGACAAGAAAAGCACTAATTTAAAATTCATTTTCGATTTAGATGGCACACTTTTAACAAGTGATAAAGTTTTGACCAAAGAAACAATTAAGCAAATTAACCTTTTACAAACTCAAAATCATTTAGTTTTTATTGCTACTGGTAGACCTTATTATATGAATAAGGAAATTATAGAGCTATTAAATATCCAAACCCCAATTATTAGTGCTAACGGAGCTGCTATTTACGATCCAAAAACAGAAAAAATAATTTATAGCAACACTTTTAGTCAAAAAGATGCAGAACAAATTACCTTAATTTTAGAAAAATACCAAATCGATTTTCTGGCTTATGCACTTGATCAAATGCTTGGAGAAAATATTCACAATCCTTTATGATTTGAAAAAATGATTTATCCAAAAGTGAAAGATCCAAGCTATAAATACTCTTGAAAATACACCGAAACACAAGTTTCAAAAGAAACTCAAAATTTAAATTTTATAAAATTCTTAATTCTTGCACAGAAAATTGAGCCTTCAATTTTAGAAAAAGCACTAACGGAAATTGAAAAAGTATCTTCAAATATTTATTTTGTTAAATCTCAAAGTTCTGTCATCGATATAATGCCAAAAGGATCAAATAAATGAAATTCAGTACAAAAAGCTTTTGCATATATGAATTTAGATACAGCAAATAGCTACACTTTTGGTGATGCTTTAAATGATTTCGAAATGATTAAAAATGCCAGCTGCGGAATTGCAATGGGGAATGCAGTTGCAGAAGTTAAAAAAGTAGCTAAAATTATTATTGATACAAATGATAATGAAGGAGTTGCTAAATTTTTAGCAAAAAATGGCTATGAAGATTAAACGGGTTAAAAAAATGAAAATCAACTATATTGATGGAAGATTTTGATATTACCCATCAATATGAACCTTATCAATTCGTAAATGAGCATCAAGACCATATAAAAGCATAAATGAACTTATGACTCACACTGAAGCAATTCATGAAAGAACTTGAATTGATATAAATAAAGATCCTAACTTTAAATTCTTTAACGAATTTCAAAAAGTGTTAAATACCAAAATTTTCTTAGAAAAACCAAAAGCGGATCAAAAACAATTTAGCTTTGAAATTTTACCTAAAGTAGAACTAATTATCCCAGTAGAATCATTAAAAAGTATTGAGCAAGGAAAATTTTTTGCTTGACCATTAATTGAATTTAAAAGATTGTGCCAATCACAACTAAATGCAATTGAAACCAATCAGATAGTGCAAATTATTTATAGTTCAAAATATAATTTTGACATTCAAATAGTTACTAAATAATTTTTATTAATCAATAAAACAAAAAAGGAAAAAATTGCCTTTTTTGTTTTTTTAGTTTATTTTCGCTACTTAAATCATCGAAAATTTATATTAAAAGTGTATGAAAGCAAAACAAATTTCTTCTAATGAATGTGCACTTATCGTGCTATCGTTTTTTATCAAAAAATTCACCAAGCAAAAAATTTCAATTGAAAAACTTAAAGACGAATCTAATCTTTCTTCTAAAGGACTAAGTCTTTCTGAATTAAAAGAATTAGCAAGTAGCAATAATCTTGAAGTAAATTTCTTTAAATGCCCCGCTGGCAATTTGCAAAAACTGGAAAGTGATGAATTTCCTTTCGCAACCATTATTAGGGAAAATAATTTCAATCATATGGTAATATTACACAAAATAAGAAAAGGAAAAGTGTATTTTTATGACCCTAAAAAAGGTGATGTCAAAATGAAACTTGAAGATTTTGAAATCATTTATCAAAATGTAGTTCTTGAATTTAAACTAAATAAAGATTTCCAAAAGATAGTTGTAAAACAAAAAGTTCAAAAATCCAAAGTAAAATTAAGCTTTTTAAGCACAAAAATCAGTATTTTCTACTTTTGTGTTTTAATGATTGATTTTTTAGTTACTTTAGGAATTGCTTATGCAAATAAGATCTTTTTTGGAATTTTAATTGAAAAATCAATGCTTTATTTAGCTTTATCTCTTTTTCTGATCTTATTTTGATTCATTCTTTTTAATGCTTATTTAAAATCATTTATTACCAAGAAACTATACCAGTATAGCTTTGATCAATTTTGCCTGGCTAAAAAAGAAAGTTTTCTGAATTTATTTACTTTAAATAATAAGCGCTTTCAAAAATATGATGAATTAGAAATTTACCAAAGAATGCAAAACTATGAATTTTTCATTTTTTATGAATTGACATTTAAAAGTGATGTTTTAGCTGATTTTCTTTCTTTTGTAATTTCTGGATTTATTTTTTATCTTACTAACATTTATTTAATTTCAATAGTTGTCATTTACTGTATCTTTTCATTAATAATTTGCTTTTTTATCAAAACAAATTATGACCAAAACTATCGACAAATCATTAATAACAAATTAAAAGAAGGAAATGACTTTAATAATTTATCATTCAGTTTTAAAGTTAACAATGATCCAATTTTAAATGAAACTTTACTTAAAAAATGATTAAATCAAAACAATAATTCTTGCAAAATAGTCTCGAATTTTTACTCAAATAACATTAATTATGGCTCAATTGAAGGTTTTCTTTCCGTTATCGCACCTATTTTCATTTTACTTATTGGAGCAATTCTAACTTGACATAATAAATTATCAAAAACAGAACTTATTTTCTTTTTAACAGGTGCATCTTTATTTATTAAACCGGTAAAGAATGTTACATCTCATTTGCAAACTTATAAAAAATACAAAGATTGCCTTGAAGTTTTAAGAATTTTTGAACATAATTCAAAAGATATTGATGAGAAAAAGAAAAGCTCTTCAGCTTTTGATCAAAGAATTAACAACATCAAAATTAGCTATTTAGGATACAAATTTTCTAGCTATAAAAAGCTCAATATTGACAACCTCATAATTGATCAAAAATGCATTTTGAAGGTAATAATGGATGTGGGAAGACTACTTTATCAAAAATTTTATCTGGAGTTAATGATTTTGATGAAGGAGAAATTCTTATTAACAATCAAATTGTAAGACCTTTTGAGAATAACTTAATTAAGCAAAAAATTGCTTTAATTGATTCTAATGAGCAAAAAATGTCTATTTCTTTAGCTCAATATTTATCAATTGCTAATTTAAATCAATTTCATTCACTTTTGAAAGAAACCAAATTAGATGTTCTTTTAAGCAAAGTGGGTATTTATGATTTTGAAACAACTATGATTAATGAACTTTCAAAAGGTCAGCTTCAATTTGTGAAGTTGCTCAAATTATTTATTTTTGAATACGATGTAATTATTTTTGATGAAGCTTTTGAGAATTTATCAACAGAGATTTTTCAAATCTTTCAAAAATATTTTCAAATTCTTTTAGCTTCAAAAATGGTTATTGAAATTTCACATAATCAAAGATATATTTTCCCAAGTTCAAAAAGGATAACAATCAATGGAATCAAATAACAAAAACTATTATTTATTCTTTCTTTTCTTATTTTTTCTTTTTGGAGCTATTTTAGTTTTCTTATTTTTCATTCAAATAGATAAAAAAGAAGCTGCGATAGTTATTTTTCAAAACGATGAATTGGAGCTAAAGAATATCAATTTAGGTAAAGAGGTTCAAAGCAGCTACAATATTAATTTTGAAATAGACTCTTCATATTATCAAACCAAAATTGAGATCATCAATCAAAATGAAAATAGCATTTTAATTGAATCAGATTTTCTCAAAGAACAAATGAAACTTAATAATTGTTATCAATGTAAGGTGTTTCTGACTTTAAAAAGAGTGAATTTCTTTACTTTTCTCTTTAATTTGTAATTAAATGTGAAAAAATACCATATTTATTATGTTTTAATTAAAAAAATTTAATTTTTAGTTACTATTAATATCAAAAAATATATTTCTTAATATAATTGGAAATATGGATAAATCAAATATCGAATTAAATTTTCATTCAGAAGTAAAAAACTATATTTTTTATGAAAATGAAATGATTAAAATCATTAAGAATTTTGCAAAATATTTCAAAATCAAAAAACCTATTCACTTAGATGTAACGATTGTTTCAAAACAAAAAATTAAAAAATTAAATAATGAATATCGTGGCAAAGATTATGTCACTGATATTTTGTCTTTTGATTTTAGAGATAATGAGCTTTACGATTTATTGCCTTTTTATCATCTTGGTGAACTTGTTATTTGTTTTGACAAAGTTGTAAAACAAGCTAAAGAGTTTAATCATTCATTAAAAAGGGAATTTTGTTATCTTTTCACTCATGGTTTAGTGCATCTTCAAGGGTATGATCATGAACAAGAAGATGAGCGAGAATTGATGAACAAAATCGTGGATGATATTTTTAATCCTTTAAATATAACAAGAAACGAGGAATATATGGATATTTTAAAATTAAGAAAATTACTTGATAAATCATATGCACCATATTCTAACTTTAGAGTGGCTGCAATTGCAATTGATAATGATGGAAAAGAATACTACGGGGTAAATGTTGAAAATGCAGCATACCCATCTGGGCTTTGTGCTGAAAGAAGTGCTCTTTTTGGTTCAGTAGCATATGGTGGAGTAGTTGGAAACTTCAAAGAAATACACATTATTAGTCAAAAAGATGATTATATTAGCCCATGTGCTGGATGTAGACAAGTTATGACTGAATTCATGCCTTTAGATGCCAAAGTTTATCAATATAAAAACGATGGAAGCAGCGCTAGAATTTCAACAGTAGAAGAACTTGTTCCATTTAGCATTAGAGCAAAGGATATTAAATAATGAAGATTTGTTTTGCTTCAATTATCGGAAGACCTAACGTAGGTAAAAGCTCTCTTTTAAATGCTATTATTGGATATAATGTTGCAATTGTTACTGACGTAGCTCAAACCACAAGAGACCAAATTACAGGAATTTATACTGATGATGAATATCAAATAATTTTCACAGATACACCAGGTATTCACAAGCCTTTAAATAAACTAGGGGAACATTTAAACAAAAGTGCTTATGATACTTTTAAAGATATCGATGTACTTTTATTCTTAACACCTGCAGATCAAGAACTGGGTTCAGGTGATGAAATGATTTTAGAGAAAATTAAAGATGTAAAAAACAAAGTTGCAGTTATTTCAAAGGTAGATAAAGTCAAATCTCAACCAGAAAAAATTATTGCTAAAGTTGATCAGTTAAATAAATACAACTTTAATCACATCATTTCAACAGATGTAAATAATTCTAAATCAATTAATGATGTTATAAAGTTAATCAAATCATATGCTTATGAAGGGAAAGCGCAATATGATGAAGATTACTTAACAGACAAATCAATGCGTTTTTTAGCTAAAGAAATAATCCGTGAAGCAGCTATTAATGCATTAAGAGAAGAACTGCCACACTCAATTGCTGTTGAAGTTACTGAGTTTGTAGAAAGTGATGAACATTTTGATATCGATGGAATCATTTATGTTAAAAAAGCTTCTCAAAAAGGTATGGTAATTGGAGCAGGTGCTTCTAAAATAAAAGAAATAGGTAAAAATGCACGTATAAAAATGATGCATCAATTCGGAGTTAGCGTAACTTTAAACTTAACTGTTAAAATTGCTAAAAAATGAATTGATGATGAAAAAACTTTATCTAAATTTGGTTATGGAAGAGGTTAGACAATGAAAAAATATAAATTTTTACTCTCATCAGCAATTCTTGCAACATCTTTTGCTTCACCTTTAGCTGTTATTTCTTGTGGAGATGAGAAAGTTGCTGCTAAAGATACTTTAGTTATTAATTACCAAGGGAATATTCCTTTTACTCCTCTTTTTCTTGATAATTCAATGGAATCGCAAAGTAGCATTAAAAGTGATGATATTTTAGCTACCATTTCAAGTGCAAAACTTTTCAGAAACCAAACAGTTTCTTCACCAATTATTGACCCAATTAAAAATGGTGAAGTTGTTAAAAAAGGAACTTACAAATTTGTCTTAGATTTAGCTAAATCAATTACTGTTTATGATGCTGAAGAAAATTCCAATACATTTAATAATGACAATGTTTCAGAGTCGACATTTAGTTCAGATTTTATTTATGAACAACTATCTTCAGAAGATCCAGAATCTATTAACAGCAGCTTTTTTAAAGAAAAAATGCAACAAGCTGTCAAAATCGAAATCAAAGTAAGAGATAATGTATATTGAAGCGATAACAAAGGAACTAAAACAAAATACAAAGTTGTACCAGAAGATTTTTGATTCTCATGAATGCGTTCATATCACATTGGGCATACCAATAGAGAAAATTCTTATTTAGATTTATTTAATAAAGATGTAGAAAATCTTGATGAAAACCAAAAAGAGATCAAGAAAGCTGAATTAGCTAAAGGATTATCTAGTTTCCTTGATCAAAAAGCAATGAGTAGAATTGGGGTAAATGATAGATTTAATAATCAATTATTTACTAACGAAAATTTATTTACATCAAATAAAGTGTCAGTGAAATTATTTAGAGAAATTGATGAGCAATTAAATCCTACAAACGCAATTAAAGATGGCAAATTAGTCTTTAAAACAGATGATGAAGCTTCTCAAAATAATGGAAACTTCTTTACTTTCTGAAACTTAGTACTTAAAGATTCAAATTTATTCTCTGCAGCACCAAGTCAATATATTCAAGAATTATCACAAAAACCTGAATTTAATCAAACAGTTGATTATCAATATTCATTAGAAAAAAATGAACAAAACAAAACCCTTAAAGCTCCTGTTTATGGGGATAAAATGGTTAAAAAACTTGGTATTTACTTCTATGGTGTAAATGGATTTGAAAAGAATCTTTACGCTAGTGCTTACGTTCCATACCAAGGTAGTCCAAACACTAATTCTTTATCATTTAAGAAAAACCCTAATTACTGAGATGCAAAATTTATAAATTCTCCAAAATCTTTACAAACAATCAAATTAAATGCAAATGTTTCAGATAAAACTCAAAAATTAAATAACTTCCTTAATGGTGAAAATTCAATTTTAAGTTCTGATAACTATTCACAAAATGATTTACAAAAACTCAATTTAAGTGATTTAAGTAAATACAACATTACTTACATTCAAAATATCAATAAAAACAAATCTGAAGGATTAACCGGGACAAACATCACACCAGCACCAAATATCACCATTAAAAACGGAGTGCATAGCAAAGACTATGAAAACCATGCTTTTAATGATGTATATGCACAATTAGTTTATGGTGCTACAATCGAGGATATTAAACGTGGGTTTAAAAAGCAAACAGAGAATCAAACTGATTATGTTTTTGGATCTAAATCAATTTCTAGTGGCCTATTTGAAACTAAATCAGTATCTTTTAGAAGTTTACTTAACGGTGCGATTAACTGAAAATGAGTAGCTGAAAAAGTTAATTCAGATAATAGTTCACAAATTATTCCTTGATTAACAAATGCTGCACCAGATGCATTAATTGGGGGAAATAACCAAGAAACATCAAAAGTGAAATCTCCACGTCATGCTCATGAAACTATAAATACTTTAAAAGTGATTCTTGCCAACGGAAAAGTAAAAACTTTAGAAAATAACAATAGCACTAAATCATATGAAAGTGCAAATTTTGATCTTATTAAAGCTGAAATTAAAAAATTACTCGATAATTTTTACAACTCTTTAAGCGCTGATCAAAGAGGTCAAAAAGTTAAATGATACATTTATAACTCAAGAATCATTAACGAAAAAGAAAGAGAAATTTACAACCAAATAATTAATACTATTAAATCAATCGACCCTAGATTAGAACCTGTTTTTGTTCAACTTACAACTTCAGATGAAATTACCAAAGCTTTAGGTAAAGAAAATGGTGCTGGATATAACTCAATTGATCAAAATATAGTTTATTCTTATGAAAGTGGACAATCTCAATATTCATTTTTAGATAAAATCACTCATAGTATCGGAATGAGTCCATTTGCATTATGATATAAGTTTTCAATTTTAAATGAAAATGATCCATTAGCAGTTGAATTCCCTGGTTTATATGCTTTTTCTAAAGCTATGAAAGAAGATTTTGAAGCTAAAAAATATAGATTAGCAAAAATTTATGACCCAAGCATTGATGGAAATTATCGTGATATTGTTTGAGATGATTTAGAAAAATTTAATTCTTTTGAAGAAATGCAATTATATAGAAATAGTGTTTATGATGCAGAATTAAATGGATGAACATATGCTAACAAAAATGGAGCTGCAGGAATTGGTTACTTACAAGATAATGGAGATTGACTTGTTCATAACATTAGTACATCAAAAGAATTTGCAATTAGATTCTTAGAATCACACACAAATGAAACAGTTGTACAACTTCTTCAAGATTTAAATGTATGAAGATCATTTGGTATCGACATCTTTAAATTTATTAAAATAAGCTCACACTTAATTACTCATAAAGACTTAGATTTAGTAATTCCGCTTGATAACATAATTTATGTTCAAGACTATAAAGTTAAATCTTAAAAATAAAATCTTTTTATTAATTTTAAAAAAATTCTTTCTTTCTATTACTTTTGTTATAGCTTTTACTTTTTTAGTGTATTTAATTTTAATTTCTATATATCCGCTACCTTTAAATGAAGAAGCTAAACTTACATCTAATCAATTTGGAAGCATAAATTTAGTAGAACAAAGCAAAGAATATAACTTAGATAAAACCGCATTTACTAAATCATTTCTTTTTCTGTGAAAATTAATCACTTTTAGTGCAATTAAATTTTCACAGGTAGATACAAGTATTGCGGTTTTTTCTAATAATGATCGTAATGCTTGAACTTACTTTATATCTAATAATCAAGTTAATTACTTAATTATTATTTTTAGTCAATTTTTAAGCTTTATAATAGGTTATTTACTAGGTGTGTGAGCTGGTTATAAAAAAGGAAGTTATATTGATTATTTAATTAACTTTTTTTCTGTTTTATTCTTATCAACTTCACTTTTAATTGTGATTCCAATTGTAATTCATTTTGAATACCTTTTTGGAATTATTGTAAATTACAACCCTAAAAAAATCTCAACCTTTCTTTTTCCGATTGTAACTATTGTATTAATTTCGCAATCAGCAATAGTAAAGATAGTGCGGGGTGAAACAATTAAAGGTTTATTACATCCTAGTTATACTTATTATAAGAGTTTAGGGTTTTCAGAATGATCCATTTTTCGAAAATCCATTTTAAAAAATACTATTGTTGCTCTATTGCCTTTATTTCCTTTTTTACTTGTAGGTAGTTTATCTTCAAGTGTATTTTTAGAAGCTTATTTTAATATTCCTGGAAATTGAAAACATATTTACGGAATCTTAATTAAAAAAGAAGTTGGGCCAATTTGTGTTTTAATTTATTTAATTGTCTTATCATTCTCAATTTCTTATTTTGCTTGTGAATTAATTAGAATCATTTTAAATCCATTTGTAGAAAGAAGTAAATAATGAGCCAGAATTTATTCAAATTTGCTCCAAATAAACAAAGAAATAATATTCGCTATCACGTTGAAAAAAACGGCTTTCTAAGGCGTTTTTTCAGGTCTAAAATCAATATTATTCTTCTTGCTATTTTGCTTTTAATGCTGTTATTTTCGTTTATCAGTCTTTTTTTTACAAGTGACCATTTTACCAAAAATGAACATGATTTTGAAATATCTCACTTAGTGAAGCCTATTTTTAGCTCCAATCAAGATTATTATTTAGCTAATAATAACTCTTCAATATCAAATGAAATTATCAATAATTTAAAGCAGCACAAAATCAATTATAAAATTGAGGGAATGCCTTTTAATCGAATTGTTTTCAATCATCGTGAATACTTAGAAAAAACAGGTTTTAGTCACTGATTAATTTTAGGAACTGATGCACAAGGTAAAGATGTTTTAATTCACTCATTGCAGCTTTTTTGTGTAAGTGTAAGTATCGCTATTGCTCTTTTCATCTTAGAATTTTTCTTTGGGTTTTATCTTGGAAGTTACTTGGCTTTTTCTGAATCTTTCTTTATTAAAAATTTAATCAAAGGTTTTAACTTATTTATCTCACTTCCGGATATTTTGACCATTTTAATTGCGCTTTTAATTTTCCAAAATAAATTAGCTGTTTATATTGTTATTTTTATAACTGGAACAATTAGAATTAGCTATTGAAGTTATAATTACACATTAGAATTTATAGGTCAAGATATACTTAAAAATATGCTTTATATTCATGGAAATAAATTTAGAGTAATAAATAAGTATATTTTCAAAAACATTGTGGGAAAGGTTTTGGTTTTATTTGCTCGGAGAATTAATTATATTATATTCTTTATTGCAACAATTCATTTTTACGGATATCATTTTGACAATAATGTAGCCGTTTTATTTCAAAAAAACTGAGAATATCGAGCTATAAACTGGGCTCAAATTGTTTTTCCCGCTCTTTATTTAACTACATTTTTTATTACTTTTCAGTTTTTAACAATCAAAATTGATCTATATCTTGATCCGAAAAATTCATAATCTTAGCTTGCTCTCGCAAGCTTTTTATTTTTCATTTATTTCCCTTAATAGCTGCAAAATAGCAAACAAAAACACAAAATAGCATAAGCTAAATTGTGTTTATATAATTAATTTAGTTTCTTAATCATTACCTTTTTTACGTTTTTTAGCAAAACCAATACCAAAAATTATAACTGCTGCTGTAAGAAGCACACCACCCATAATAACTAATCATTTTAACGCTGCTGCTGAACCAACTTTTAATGAATCAACTTTGGTTTTGTAAGCGCTATAAAGAACTTTTGAAACTCCTTCTGAGCTTACTTGAGACAATTGTTGTTTTTCATTTGCTGAAACTTTTGATTTTTTAGAAACAATTTCAAAAAATTTGTCTTGTTCTATTTGTTTAGCAAAGTTTACATATTGTTCAGGAGCAACTTGTTTTAAGTTTGCCATATTTTGTTCAAATGCTTCCTTATTTGCATTTAAAATAGCATCAACTAATTGAATTTCTGCTTTAGATAATTTTACAAATATTTCTTGATGTCTGATTAATCTATCATTTTGAAGAACCACTCTAGGATCGGTAGCCACAAAAGCTAGATTTTCCTTGATAGCATTTTCAAGATTTTTCTTTTTATCATTGTAATCTTTGTTAGATACTCATGAAGCTTGATATTTAGCTAAAGCATCATTAATACCATTTAATGATTTTAATAACTTAACTAAATTAAGGTAATCATTATTATTTAAATGAAGATTATTGATTTGATTGATGATTGAATCAAGTTTTTCATTAGTTAAGTTTATATTTTCATCACTTAATAAATCACTAATTGAAGCATCTAAATTATTAATATTTTCTTTTGCTTCATTTAATTCTTCTGCGCTATTATAAGTGCTGTTTTTAATGTGTTCTTTTAACTTGGCTTTATCTTCTTCTGAAAGATTTTCTTTTTCATTAATTAAATTGATAAGTTCTTGTTTTTTATTGTTTTTATCAAGAGCATCTTTGTAAATATTGTAAATTTGATCATCATCTTCTTGGTGTTTGTTGATTTCGCTGATAAAGTTTTCTTTTTCTTTATTGTTAAGGTTTGGCAGATTATTAATTTTGTTTTTAAGATCTTCTTTGTTGTTTTGAATTTTTAAAAGAGCATCTTTAATTGTATTTATTGCACCCTTGATTTGATCAAGAGTTTGATTATCTTTATTTTTTAAGACTTTTTCACCATTTGCAATTGCATTATTGTATTGTTCTTGTTTTTGTGCTGATGAGTTTTGGAATTTTTCATCATTTTTAACATCTGCAGCACCATTTACTAAGTTTTGAAGTTCATTTACTTTATTTTGACGGTTAGTTTTTCCGTTTAAAGCAGCAAAATCATTTTTAAGTGTAGCTAAAAGAGTTTTTACTTCATCGTTAGATAAGTTTTTACCATTTTGTTTATTTAAAGCTTGTTTTGCTTTGTTATATGAAGTTACGAAATTAGTTTTAAGTCTTGAATCAGCATCGACGTAATTTAAATCAATTAATGGATCACTTCCATTACCTTTCTGAATTTGCTTTTTAATAAAATCGCTAAGAGCTTTCATAGATTCATTAATGTCATTTGCCTCTTTAAGAACTTCATTAACTGATTTATCTAAAGTTTCTTCATGAGAAGCAATTGTTGTTGCATTATTTAATTGCTCTTTTAATGCTTGTTTTTGAGCATTGTTTAAATATTCAAGATTTTCAATTGCATTTGCTGCGTTTGTTTTGGATTCAGCAAGATGGGTTTTAGCGTTATTTTTTAGATTATCAATTGCATCTTGAGTTTGTTTTTTCAGCTTGTCAATTTCAGCATTAATTAATTCAAGATTATCAAGGTTATAAAATGCTTCATCATTAGTTACATCATTTATAAATTCAGCATTTTTTCCAATTTGATCATCAAGTGCTTTTTTAAATGCATCTGTAGCATTTTCATAATCAAGCCCATTTTTAGCAGCATTAGCTTCAGCTTGTTTTTGAAGAAGTTCACCCATTTTAGCTGAAAGTGCATCAATTATGGCGTTGATTTTGTTTAATTCATTATTACTTTTAGCTTTGTTGATTTTATCTAAAAGAATTTGTTTTTCAACTGGTGAAAGAGCAGAATCAGCATTAACTTTATAAATTAATTCATTTCTTAAAATGTCACTAGATACTCCATCAAGAGCTTCTCTTTCATTTTTAAGATCTTCTTTAAGTTTTGTAGCTTGCTCTAAAGTTAAATTATCATTTACTTTGCCACTAACTTCATTAAATTTAGCATCAAAATCATTTTTAACTTTAACTGAAGCATTATTATATTTATCCTTATTTTTCCTAAGTTTGACACTTTTAAAACTTAAAACGACGAATAACCCTACAATATAGAGCTATTCGTCGTTTTTATATCACAATTCCTATATAGTAAATTTTACGTCTTCACATTTACCAATAGTTTCAATTGGTTTAAGTCCAAGAACTTTTAATATAGTTTTGAACTCTTCAGATTCTTCTGATTTAATATAAGTATTTATTTCTGGGATAATTGATAATTTTTGATTTTTAATTGATTCAATTATTTTATTCGTAGGAAGCGGATAACCACAATATTCAAGAACAAATTCTAAATATCTTTGAATCGTGAGTGCAAGGAAGCAAATTAAAAAATGTCCTTTGATTGTCTTTTCAGTTGAAAGATAAATTGGTCTTACTTCAAAGTTTGTTTTCATCACTCTAAAACTTTCTTCTATTTTTCAAAGTTTTGAATATTGTTCAATAATTTCCATTTCATCCATATCTTCATGAGATGTTAAAATTCCATAAAATCCATCTGCGGCTTCATCTTTCAAAATCGCTTGATGATCTAACTCAACTTCGTTAGCTGAAAGTTTTAAATACTTCTTACCACCTCTTTTCATTTCTGATTTTATAGCTGATAAATTGAGTAATTTTTCAGCTTTTTTAATAAGTCTTTCACGATCTTTTTTATCTTTTCTTTGTCTCTTTCCAGAGAAAGTTAAAATCAGTTTATTGTCAATTTCATAAAAGGTATTATTAGATTTAAAAAGCTCTTTGTGATCTTGTTTTTTCACACTGAATTCTTCATACATCATTTTATATGTATCAAGATCATAAATTCCTTCAATTTTATTTTCTTTACCTTTGATTTTGTAAGCCATTATGTAATCGTATCCTGCTTGTTTTATGGCTAATAAGTTACTTTTTGAGTTTAAACCTCTATCTGCAACAATAGTAATTTTATCTATACCTAAGTCTCTTTTTATATTCTCTAAAACAGGTTTTAAAGTCAAGAAATCAGATGTGTTTCCAGGGAATAAATCATAATAAATCGGTATTCCCATATCGTCGATTAAAAGACCTAAAACAACTTGAGTTTGGTTAACTTTATTGTCTTTTGAAAAACCAAATTTTCTAAGTTCATCAGGTATAAAACTTTCAAAATAAACAGTTGTAACGTCATAGAAACAGAATGTTAAATTTCTGTTAATTTTGTCTACAAATTGTTCATTTAAATGTTTTAAAATATCCGCTTTTTTATCCTGTAAAAACTCAAGTGATCTATAAATGTCTTTCAAACTATCATCAAATTTGTATCAATATTTTTTAATTTTTTCAACTGAACTTCTTTTAGAAGATGGTTCTAAAATTCTTGTTAAAATTAGCATTTTTGTAATTGATGCTAGGTCATATTTTGACCTACTATTTTTCTTTTGTAAGTCATTTAAGAAATTTGGTAATTCTAGATAATTTATGATTTCTTCGTAAACTAAATTTCCATATCCTTTAATTTCTGTTCCTTTAAATTTGTCCAATTTTAAAGAATTCATGATTTGTAAAATTTGTTCGTTTCTATCTTTTTGTTTTTGATTTTTCTTTGAACTAACAGATTCTTTTAATTCTTCAATGAAGTTTGGATTATCTTTTGTAAGATCTTCTAATTTACCTAAAAATTTTACTTCTCTAATTTTTGGTTTTTTAGTTTCTTTATCTCAATATGATTCTACGATTCTTACATATTGTGTTTTATTCTTTTTGATGATTTGTACTGATGCCATAATTTGTCCTTTTTACCACATTATACCATATATTTACTATATATGAAATAAAAAAATAAAAAATTTCTTAATATATGTAATATATTAAGAAATTCAAAAAGTCTTAAAAAAGACCAAAGTGTCAAAGTTAGGAGAATCAGCATTAACTTTATAAATTAATTCATTTCTTAAAATGTCACTAGATACTCCATCAAGAGCTTCTCTTTCATTTTTAAGATCTTCTTTAAGTTTTGTAGCTTGCTCTAAAGTTAAATTATCATTTACTTTGCCACTAACTTCATTAAATTTAGCATCAAAATCATTTTTAACTTTAACTGAAGCATTATTATATTTATCCTTATTTTTAATTGCTTCAGAAGCTGCAATTTCTTCTTTTAAATATTTCATTGCATTGTCAAGATCTTTAGCTGTACCAATGTAATTATTTTCACTTGATCCTACAATGGCTTGAATGTTATTTAGTGTATTTTTAGAATTAATCAAAGCAATTAACGCATCTTTTTGAGACTGATTTAAATTAGGGAAAATTTGTATATCATTAATTGCGTTAATCGCTCTTTCTTTAGCTGTTTGAAGACTTGAATTTCCATCAAGGTTATTTAAAGCGCTTTCTAGCTTAGTTACAAAATCTGTAACTGTTTCTAAACTATCTCCAACTTTATTTAAATTATCTTTAGCATTTTTTAACGCAGTATCTAAAGCTTCTTTTTTATCACTTGTAGCTTGATCATAATTAGTGTAGTTTTGATCTTCGGAATTTGTTGCTTTTTCACCTGAAGTAATTAATTCCCTAAGTTTTTGCATTTGCTCATCAAGAAGATTTGCACTTCCTTTAGATCCATTTTCTTCGATTTTAATTAAATCTTTAACTTGTTCTACTGTATGAGCTTCAGTAATTTTGTTTGAAATTAAAGTTTTTTGACTCTCATTTAAGTGTGTTAATTTTGCTAATTCTTCTTTACCTTTTGTTTTAGCATCATTAAGACTTTTTTCACCATCAAGTTGATCTAAAGCATTTCTTAAATTAGTAATTAAAGTTTTAATTTGTTCTGGATCTACTGATGTATCAGCGCCACTTACAGCTGCTAAAGCATTATCAAAATTAGGTTTTTTATCGCCTGTAGCTAAGTTATAGTTATTTGTTGTTTTAGCTTTTTCCGCAGCAGCTTTTAACGTTGCTAATTGTCCCATTAACTGATTTATTGAATCACCTTTTGAAGAAGTATTTTTAAAACTACTTACTTTATCAGCAACTTGAGCATTAACATCAGCCATTTTATCTTGAATTTCTTTGTTCAATTTAGTTTTTTGGTCTTCAGTTAAATTGGTAAGAGTTGCAATTTTTTCTAATGAATTGTAGTATTCTCAAAGAGTTTTTACTTCATCAATTAATCCTTGAGCCTCTTCTTTATTTAAGTTTTGATTAATCTTTGTTGAAATTTTAGTTAAAACTTCATCAAATACAACTTTGTATTTTTGATCATAATTAGCAAAATTTTCACCATTTCTAAGGTTTTTTGATTTTTCATAAAGATCTTTTAATTCACCCATTTTGTCATCAAGATCTTTAATTTCACCTGTATTATTTTCTTTATCTAAAAGTTTTTTAAGTTCATTAGCATCATTTATAGTGTTAAGCTTATTGATGTAGAACTCTTTTTGGCTATTATTTAAGTTCTTGAAGTTTTTAAGATCTTCTCTCAGATTATCTTTTTTCAATTTAAGATCGTTAATTACATATTTAACTTCAAAAATTAAACGGTTTGAATCGTTTGGATCAACTTTAGATGTTGTAACGATATCTCAAATATCTTCTTCAGGATTTGAAATTGTTGGCTTTAATTGTCAAGTTTCAAAAATGTTTTTATTTTGTCCATTGTATTGAGCTGTTCAGAAAGTAGGGTTTGCAGCTTTATCAAAAGAGTTGTAAATACGTGAATATCAAGTGTCAACATTATTTCTTTGTCCATTATCGCTTAAAGTAATTGACTGTTCAGGAACAACGGCTTCTTCTAATCCATTTCCTGCAGGTCTTACCAATTGATATGACACTGAATTAGGTAATTTGTATTTTGAATCTTTTTCCTTAAATTCTTTAATCTCAATTGAGTAATTTTGACGATTAGGATTTACATCTGCAGCTTTTCAATTAAAGCTATAAATGTTTGTGTTTTTATCAAATGTTGTAAATCCTGCCATTACATAAGCAAGACCACCTGTGTTTTTTACATTAAATCTTAAGTCATTTTTGCGTGTTTTAAAAGTAACTTTAAATCAGTTTTGATCATTGTAATCATGATAAGGTTTTGCCCCAGTGTTATAACCAAAACCAAGAATAGTTCCAACATTATCTTGGAATTTTTTACTCATTTGTCAATTATTTGGTCATTCCCCACGATTATAATCTTTAACACTTCGGTCAACAATTGATTTAGGTGGATATAAAAATCTATTTCCTTTTTTGTTTAAAGAAACTTCAAGCTCATCTCTTCAGTGATCCACAAAATAAGCTCTAATAGGTTGACTATCAGCGCTACGGCCATTGCCTCAATCTGTAAAAAGATCTGCATATTTTGCATTAGGTTGTCAACTTGGTTCTAACCTTATAGGTCCTGATTCTCAAGTAACAAGCGAAGTTGTTCATCTATTAAAACTTGTTAAAGTAGATTTTCAATTTTTTCCATATTTATTAGGAACTGGAATATTTGTAACTATATCATTTAGATGAAACTCAAGATCATCTAAATTATTTGTCATTCGTTTAGGCTTAAATTTTGTGAAAACTTCTTCAGATGTAGTGCTTTTATACACTGTAATTTCCATACTATTTTCAACAAATTGTAAGCTTTTTGATAAAACTATACCAAAACGTGGTGAGTTACTTCAAGTGTCAAAATCATATCCTTCTCTTTTTAAAAATGGAGCTGTTCTATTGAAAGTAACTTCTCATTCTTGTTCTGTTTCATACCATTGATCTTGGTTTTCAAATTTATTATCAGTTTCATTTTTCATTTTAATTGTTGCAATTGAAAAATCATTATTCCCGTAACGATTTGTATCATACCCAACATTAAAATAATAGTTACTTTTTAAAGTACCATCTTTGAAGTTGTATTGGTAATGTTGTGGATTAGCAAAGGTCATATTATCTTTGTTAATGTAAATGATAGAATTAGGCACATTTCCAACAACCTGAGGATTATTTACAACGCTTCTATCACCATTAGAAGTATTATTTGATTCACCTCCAGAAGTTGCTGCTAATGCAACAACTGGTACAAAAGGTAATGTTGTGCAAAGCAACACCTTTGAAATCTTCTTGATTTTTTTCATTTTTACCTCAATATTTTAAATTTATTTTTTACTACCTTAAATTTTAAATATATTTAGCAAACAACAAATAAATAATGACACTATAACTAAATTAGTGAAATCCCCCTCTTTTTTATTTTATCTATTCACTAAATACAAAAGTTTCAATTAATTTTTGGTATATAAATTTTATTAAATTTCAAACGAACTAGCTCATTCTGTAGGTGTTTTTTTTTTTTTTTTTGTTAATAGAAAAAAATTTTTTTATTTTTTGAAATAAAAAACGCAAATTTGAATGAAATTTGCGTCTATTTTTCGAAAATTATGCAGCTCATTTAAGTAATTCTTTTTTACCTTTTGTAAGTGATCACATAACTGTTGCACTTACTGCTACAACTGATGTAATTAAGTTTCCGATTAACATTTTTACACCATTTGTCATTGAAGTATGAATTACATAATTTCAAGGTAAATCTTTATCTAATTTAGCATAGAAAAGTTTTTCTGCTTCTCCATCTTTTCACGAGAATTGTAAGATGTTTCCAAGTCATGAAGCCGAACCTTGACTTGTTGCATATGTTTGGCTCATTCCAAGTCAGAAACCACCAACTGCTGAAGCAATAGCTCCAATTAATAATGGGTATTTTAATGGTAAGTTAACTCCAAAAAGAGCGGGTTCTGTAATACCTAAGTTAGCTGAAATTGCTGATGAAGATACTTTAGAAACTTGTTTGTCTTTTTTAAGCATTAAAATAGCAATTAAAATACCAAATCCAACCATACCTTGTGCTATGTTAGAAACAGTAGCAATAGGTGTAATTCATGTAAATCCGTGTCCAAATTGTTTTGTTGTTTCGGTAACAAGAAGGGCTTCAATTGGTAAGAACCCTTGGTGAAGTCCTGTAATAACCAAGAATGGGTAAACAAAAGCAATAAGAGCACCACCAAGTCCAAAGAATGGGAAGTTTGTGTATGTTCACATGTTTTTGAATAATCATCCAATAGCATCTGAAAGATAACGTCCAATTGGTCCGATTAATCAGAATCCAAAAAATACTGAACCAATAACTGTTACTAATGGAATTGTTAAAATTGCAACTGATTCATGTGAAAATCTTTTAGCAAGTTTTTCTAATCAGTATCCAAGGTAAACAATCATAAGAACCGGAACAACTTGTGCTTGATATCCGATTAATGAGAAGTTAAAGAATCCTCAACTTTCTGGGAAAAGTGTGTAAGCAACATTTTTTTCTTTTAGTGTTTTAGCATCAACTGGTACTTCAGCACCAAAATTAATTGTCACAAAATCGCTTTGTGATCATGAGTTCATAAGTGATGGAGCAACCATAATAATTCCGATTGCAAGACCTAAAAGTGGTGTACCACCATATTTTTTCATTGCTGTATAACCAACAAATGCTGGAAGAGAACCTAAAATTCCACCTCCAATTAAGCTAAAGAAAGCTTTTAAAGCAAGTGCTGTTCTATAAGATGAACCAGCATTACTTGGAATAAATGCTCCAATAAAACTTTCTAAAGCAAGTGAAATCCCTCCTGCAATAAAAATTGGGATAAGCGGAATGAAAATTTCCGCAAATGCACGAATAGCAGCTCTCACATTTAAAAATAAGTTATCTTTAAATGATGAGTTAGGGTTTCATTTAAATGTTTTACTCATTTCTTCATTGCTTGCGCTAGCATTAGCACCATTTTTGTGGCTAGCTTGGTATTTTTCAAATACTTTATTAACAAGACCAGCACCAAAAATGATTTGCACTTCACCGTTAGCTACATTAACACCTTTAGCAATGTCAATTTTTTCTAACTCTTCTTTTTGAACTAAATTAACGTCTTTAACAACCACTCTAAAACGTGTTGCACAGTGGTAAACTTTGCTAATATTCGATTCACCACCAACACCATTATCGATTGTCTCAACGATTTTATTTCAATCGTAAGTCATTTTTTTCCTTTCTTCTTTAAAATTTATTTTAAAATTTGCGTAAAAAATTATATCATTTAATACAAAAATGGAAATTATTTATAAAGTTAAACTTAAATTTAAATTAACTTTTTAATCAAGGAATAAAATGAATAAAAAAAGAGATTATTATTACGAAAAACTAGAGAAAATGCAATTTTTAGCAAAAAATCCATATTATGCAGATCGATTTAGTTTTCAAAACGCATCACAAGTGAAAATCAATCATAAACTTGCAGCTAATTCTGAGTTTTTAAACAAAGTTCACATTTCACCATTTGCTGGTTTATTAAATGATCCAAATGGACTTGCTTTTTACAAAGGGTACTACTACATTTTTTATCAAAATGTACCTCAAATAGCAATGCATAAAACAAAATTATGAAGCTGCTTCCGCACTAAAGATTTTGTTAATTTCGAAAGCTTACCAATTTTAATCCATCCTTCAATTAAGCAGGATTGAGATGGTGTTTTTAGCGGCGGAGCTATCGTTGAAGATGGTAAATTAATTGCTTATTACACAGGAAATACAAAAAAATGATTAAACGAAAAAGATTATATTCGTGGAAGCGCAACAATAATGTGTGAATTTGATGAAGAAAGCTTATCATTTAAACCAAAAGAGGTTCTTTTTGAAGTAGATAAAGAGGTGTACACTGGAGAATTTAGAGATCCGTTTCCAGTTAAAATTGATAATAAATATTACCTTTTCCATGGAGCTCAAGATAAAGGAACTAAAAAAGGTGTTATTTCAATTTATCAATCAGAGCACTATTTTAAAGATTTTAAACTTTTAGGCACTTTAAAAATTAACAATTTTGAAACTCCAGATGCATATATGTATGAATGTCCAATTTTCTTTAAGTTAGGAAATTATGATGTTTTAAGTTTTTCAACCCAAGGTCAAAAATACTTTGGTGGAAATGAAAAAAATGATCATGTTTTATTTTTAATAGGTAAAATGGACTTTGAAAATTGTGTTTTTGAAACTATCAAAGTGCAACATTCAGATTTAGGGTTTGATTTTTATGCTTGCCAAATTTTTAATAATCAGCCAAGCGAGGAAGTTATTTACCTTGGTTGAGCAGCAAAACCACAAGATTTTGAAATAGCTACTTTTGATGATGGATATGCTCATCATCTTAATTTCCCTAGAAAATTAGCATTAAAAAATGGTCATATTTATCAAACTCCCTACTTTTTAGATGTTTTAAAGAGCGGAATTAAAATAAAGTTAAGCGATACTTTCATCCTTGAAAATAAGGCTTATTTGATCAATTTCAGTGATATTCAAGGTGATTTTAATTTCGAAATTTCTAACCAAAATGGTGATAATTGATCAATTAAATATCAAAATAACACTTTAATTTGTAATCGTTCAAATATGAGCTTTTTACAATCAGTAGATACAGGTTTAATTTATCAAAGAAATGTAGAAAAAATCAGTAAGTTAGAAATTATTTTAGATACTTCATTTATCGAAATTTTCATTAATGACGGAGAGCAAGTATTTAGCTCTAAATATTTTATTACAGGAGAAAAAATGATTAATACAAACCTTAAAGGTGAAATTGAAGAATTAAAATCATATAATTTTGAGCAATTGAGAGATAAAACTATTTTACTTCCTGGTGAAGCTTTAATTGATCGTTATCAAATTGAAAATAAAGTAGTTGATAAAGTGGGTGGAGCCCCATTAAATGTATGTGGAGCTATTGGTTTATTAAACAAAAACACCTATTTTTTAGGAGCAATTGGTAATGATGATGAAGGGAAAATGATCGAAAGTTTCTTTAGCAGTAACAATTTAAATAAGAATTATTTAGAAGTTTTACCTAGCTATAAAACAACAATTGCTAATGTAATTCTTGATGCTAGTGGAGAACGTAATTTTAGTTTCTTAAGAGGTGCTGATAAAGAATTTAAATTAGATAAAGCTCCAAGTTTTGACTCTTTAGTTCTTTCATCAGCTACAGCCTTTTTAGGTGGAAATTTACTTGATACTTATCATATGCTCACAGATAAAGCGGTTAATGAAAATAAAATCATTTTCTTTGACCCTAATTATCGTGATGCTCTTTATAGTCAAAATCTAGAAGATTTTGTGTCTAAAGCAAAATACTTTATTGAAAAAGCTAATGTAATTAAATTATCAGATCAAGAATTAAAGCTCATTTTTGATCTTGAAGTTGAGAAAATTAATGAATTAAAGTACCAAAACAAAATCTTCTTAATTACACTTGGAAAAGAAGGAACCTTAGTATTTTTAAATGGTCAAACTCATGTTATTCCAAGTGTTGATGCTAAAGTAGTTGATACAACCGGTGCTGGTGATTCATTTTTTGGATATTTCATTGCTCAGTTCATTGAACACGATTTTGACTTTGCAAACTTACAAATCAAAGACTTTGAGCACATTATTTTCAAAGCAAACATCTGTGCTTCATTTGTCATTCAAAAGCATGGAGCAATTGAATCACTTCCAAGTGTAAAAGATATTGAAATGAAGTTTAATGATGAATATTTTAAGAAACAATAAATTTAAATTCTTTATCTTAGGTTTATTCCTAATAGGTCTTATTTTAGGGTTTATTCTTTGTGCGGTAATCACTCAAACAAACCCTACACTTAATTTTCCTTGATATGGATGAATTATTATCCCACTTTGCACTAGCCTTTTAGTATCGATGCTAATTTACGGGGTTTTCAATATTTTTGGAGTTTTCAAAAGAATGAAATAAAAGCAGGAACTACCCCTGCTTTTATTTTTGTTGTAAGTTTCACTAAAATACAAATTGTTTCCAAGATAAAATGAAAAAATCTTGATTTACTAATTTTTTCTATTACAAGCAAACAAATTGTGTTGTCTAATTGTTTTTATTATCTTTGGTATTCATAAGTTTTGTTTCTTTTCAATTTAATGGTGTTATCATCAATAACTTCTTTAAAATAACTATCATCTAATTCCTCGTAATATTTTAATAATGCTCTACGATAAGGCTTACATACATCTAGATCTAAATTGAAAATTTTACCCATTTTTAATAATTCTTTTTGAATTAACATTGTAGCTGTTCTTTTATTTCCGTCGTTAAAAAATTGTTCTCTTGCAATTAAAAGTGGTAAAGAATAAATATCTTTTATATTTTCTATGTTATCCTCTAACAATTCATAATATTGATTTTTAATAAGAAGTGGCGGTTTATATTTAGAACCAGTTACGTTAACATTAATATTTCTAAAATTACCATAATTAAAATCCAAATCTTTCATTAATATTTTATGTAATTGCAAAATATATGCTGGTGTAATATCTAAATCATAGGTTTCAAAGATAAATTTTCAAGCGTTTTTTATATTTGTTGCAATGATAAACTTTTCATCATTTTGGCTTAAAAAATCACTATTTAAAATATTTTCAGTTTCTAGCTTTGTAATCAATAGGTTTTCGAAATAGACTTGACCTTGTAAAATATTTACAAGCTGTTTTGAATAATCTTTATATCTCATAATTATTTTCCTTTAATCTTTTTAATTCATCGATGATTTTATTATAAGTATCATTAAAAAGATTAGTATTCAAAATTCTATCGGCATTATAAAGTGCAATTTGTTTTGTAGGTTGTAAATCAAACACCAATTTTAATATTGCTTTTAAACCTCAATTAATTAAACATCCGTTATATCATTTTTCTTCTGTTGTTCTAGTATTTAATTCAATGCTTTCTCCAAAACGAATTGAATCCACCTCGATTAAACCAAAGTTTTGGTTAAAATTTTCAACTCATCAATCATTAATTAAATCAATAATTTTATTAATATCACTAGCAAATTTCGTTTCAATGTGCCTTGATATGTTAGAACTAAATAATTTCATATAAACCATCCCTTTATTAATTTATTAAAAATCATATCATAATTTTGATAAGATGTTTGATTAGATAATTTTTATTAAAACAAAAAGCAGGGACATTCCTGCTTTTCTTATTTAAATTGAGCGCTGTAAAGCGATTCGTAAAATCCTTTTTGAGCAAGAAGTTCTTCATGAGTTCCTTCTTCAATAATTTTTCCAGCATCAATAACCAAAATTTTATCAGCATTTTTAATGGTGCTAAGACGGTGAGCGATAATAAATGAAGTTCGATTTTTCATAAGCTCTAGCATTGCTTTTTGAATAATAATTTCAGTTTGAGAGTCAATGTTTGAAGTAGCTTCATCTAAAATTACAATATTTCGGTTCGAAAGCACCGCTCTAGTAATTGCAATAAGCTGTCTTTGACCTTGAGAGATGTTATTTCCATTATTTTCAATCACTGTATCATATCCATTTTCCATAGTTTCGATAAAGTGGTGTGCATTAGTTAATTTAGCTGCAGCAATCATTTGTTCATCGGAAATATTTGGATTAGCAATTTTGAGGTTATAACGAATAGTTTCATTAAATAAGAATGAATCTTGCAATATAACAGTCATATTATCTCTTAGGTTTTCAGTTTTAATTTCGTTAAGTTCATAACCATCAATTAAAATGCTTCCTTTGTTATAATCATACATTTTGCTTAAAAGGTTAATGATTGTGGTTTTTCCAGCCCCTGTTGGTCCAACAATAGCAATTGTTTGACCTTGTTTGACTTTGAAACTAGCATCATTTAATTGTCAATTTTCAAGATTTTCATTATATTTGAAAAAGACATTTTTGAAGATAATTTCACCTTCAACTTCTCTATCTAAGGTGTATTTTTCTTTGCTTAAATCAGGCTCTTTTAATTCAGTTAACCGATGCACTCTTTTTGATGAAGCAATTCCAACTTGAACATTAAAAGCTAAGCTTAAAAGGTTTTGGAATGGCCCCATAAAGTTTCAATTAAGTGAAACGTAAGTAATAATAAGTGAAGGAGTAGCAATTCCACTTTCTGAAGACCCAAAAAATGGAAGCCCTCACATTGACACTTTATTAATGTAGAAAATAGCTGCAATTCCTGAAATAATTAAGATAATAAGGTTTGAAATTAAGTTATATCAGGTTTCAAAGCTACGCGCAATAGTATCACCTTTAAATGCAATTTGACGAATTGTTTTAGTAATTTTTTTAAGGTTGCTAAAAACAAATTTTTGTTGATTAAATGAATTAGTAACCATTGTATTATTAAGTGATTCTTCGACAAAAGCATTAAGCAAACCAAAGGTATTTTGAGTTTGAGTAAAGTATTTCTGTGCTTTTTGAATAATTAAAAACACCGAAAAGAATAAAACTAATGTTAATGGAATAACTATTAATGAAAGTTTAAATGAAATAAGGCAAAGGAAAATACCTGAAAAAACAATGTTAAAGCAACTACTAAAAATTTGACTAGTGATTTGAAAAAGTGAGTTACCAACGTTATTAACGTCATTAATTAATGACGAAATTAAATCACCAGCTTTTTGTGAATCATAGTATTTAATAGGCATTTTATAAAGTTTATGCATGATTTTTAAACGTAAGTTAGTTGCTGCAATAAATGAAGCTTTAACATAAAAAAGAGCTTCTAAATATTTAAAAATACCATATAAAATAAACATTAAAGCAAGGCAAGAAAGGAAAATAAGGAACTGAGTTCATTGAAAAATTGGCACTGCACCATTTATATATGGTTCAAAATAAAGATGCAAAATTTGTCCAATTAAAATACTTCCTGAAGTGTACGCAAGTGAGTTTAAAATTGCAAAAAGTAGACCTAAATAGTAATATTTCTTACTTTCTTTTAAATATGATCAAAGAACTTTAAACACCTTAAAAGAAGAAAGGTTATTACTTTTAGAGCTAGAATGAGATACTTCTTGTCTAACTTTTTCTAAAGTTAATTTTTCCATTTTTCTCCTTTTATTGTTCTAATTGATTGTGATAAATTTCTCTATATCACTTGCATTCTTTAGTTAGCTGTTCGTGTTTTCCTTTTGCGATAATTTCACCTGCATTAATAACTAAAATTTCATCAGAATGCTTAATTGAGTTAATTTTTTGTGAAATTATAATTGTGGTGCAATCATAATATTTTTTGATGTTTTCAATTAACTTTTTAGTAGTTAAATTATCTAAAGCACTAGTTGAATCATCTAAAATTAAAATTTTTGGATTTACTAAAAGTGAACGGGCAATTGAAAGTCTTTGTTTTTGACCGCCAGAAAGGTTTTTCCCTCTTTGATACACTGGATGATCAAGTCCATCATCAAAACGGTAAACAAAATCAATAGCACAAGCTGCGGTTAAAGCTTTGCTAATTTCTTCTGCAGTTGCGTTCGGCTTAGCAAAAAGTAAATTTGATCTAATTGTACCTGCAAAAAGCTGTGATTCTTGATAAACAATAGCTAATGATTCGCTTAAATCTTTTGAATTAATTTGATTAAGCTCTTTATTATTGATTAAAATGCTTCCTTCAGTATATTTAAGGTTATTAGCAATTAAAGTTCCAATTGTAGTTTTACCACTTCCGGTTGGTCCAATTATTCCTAAAGTTTTTCCTCCATTAACTTTGAAGTTAATGTTTTTCAAAATGTATTCAGGTGAATTTTTATAGTATTTAAAGTTAAAATCTTTAAATTCAACCGAAAAGTCTTTAGTTGGTAAAGATTTATCTAAAACAAGCCCATCAGTTACATTTAAATCATCATAAGGTTTTTCTAAAATCTCAACAATTCTTCCAGCACTAGTTTTAGCTCTAAAAAGAATTCCTAAAAATTGTGAAAGCATTAAAATACCAAATGAAATAAGTACTTCATATTCAATAAAGACGTTAATTGTGGCAAAAAATTGTCTTTTATCGCCGCTAATGTCATTTAAATTGTATGCAGCAATATAGTAAATAGCCACAATAACAAGGTTGATAATGGCAAAAAAGGCCGGGTTACCAATTGCAAAATAGCTAAAGGTTTTAATTTCGACACTTGATCATCTTTTGTTTGCTAAATCAAACTTGTGTTTTTGCTTTTGTTCTAAATTGTAAGTTTTAATAAGTTTTGAACCAATGATTGATTCTTCTACTTCTTTAGTAATTTGGTCTAAGTTTTTTCTATTTTTCTTAATGAGTGGATTTACTAATTTAAAAATAAGTAAAAGCACAAACACAAGAACCGGTACAACTCCAATAGCTGCTCAAGAAAGATTTACATCAGTCAAAAATGAAAATACCACTCCGACAATGATAAAAAATGGAGCACGAACTAACGAACTTGAAGCACTCATTAAAAAGTCTCAAAAGATGGCAACATCATCATTAATTCTAGTAATTAAAGTTTCGGTTTTAAGCTCTGCAATATCTTTAATGCTTAATTTTTGGTACTTTTCAAATAAAGTGTTTCTTAAATGGTTTGAACTAAGCTCGCCAGCATAAGTGGTAATTAGCACACTACCAATTGACGTAATTAATCCAAAGATAATCATTAAAATAACTATAATAATTAGTTTGGTAATTGCTTGGGCTTGCGTATTGGAAGGGAATAAATTGACTTTGTTAAATAGCACTATGTAATAAACTTGGCTGACTTCATTTGAGCTAGGAGCAATTAATGAAAGGAACTGGCTAAGTAAAATTGGTAAAAACATCGTAATTACAACGTTAATTAAAATCAAAATAATACCTATTAAAAATAGAGTTTTTACTTTTTTTGGCAAGAGTTTAAATACCTTTATCATAACAAACCTCCTTTGGTATTTATTTGATTTATTTTGCTTTTAAATAGCTTAATTAACCTTATATATTAATAATTTTTAAATTATAACACTTTAAAATTAAAGATTCAATAATTCTAAATTTTAGAGTAGAAAGTAAAAAGTTATGCACCTTTTGCACGCAACTTAAAGGTAGCTACTTGTGAAATTTAGCTATGGCAAATAAAATTCCGCCAATGATTAATGAAGCTAGATATGAAACTAAAACAATAGTATTTTCAATACTTCAAGAATGACCTACAATCATTGGGAATAGGTAAATAACAATTAAACAAATAAGCAAAATCATCACTAAATAATAGATGATTTTTTCATATCAAGGAATTGTAATTACTTTATTTTTTTGCTCTAAAATTAAAGCTGTGATGAAAGTGAGCACATATTGAACCAAAAATGAAATAGTTCCTATTTCGATAACTGAAAGGAAGAAGTTTTTAAGATTTAAAAACTCAGGGAGAGCCCAAAACACTATTAATGAAAAAATAGTAAGTGCAAGCGAGAAATAAATAGCATTACGATATTCACCACGTGAATTAGTTTTGATTAAGAATTTAGGCAAATATCCATCTTCTGCAAGCGGAATTAATTGTCTTGAATTAACTAAAACAGTTGAAATCTTTGATGAAATTTGATTAAAAATAGTTCCAATTACAAAAATCACAAGTCCAGTAATTGATCAGGTTTTAAGAAAAATATTGCTAAATTGCCCATTTAAAATACTTGAGTTTACCCCTAAAAGCACTAAGTAAAATATTAAATAAAACCCAACAATAAATCCGAAAGACAAAAATAGTACTTTTTTAATTTTATGAGTTTGCGCATCTTTAGTCATTGCAGCAATGCTTTCAAAACCACCAAAAGCATACATAAATGAAATCGCTGAGCTTGAAATTAAATAAGCGTATTCACTTTTAGGTTTATCAATTAACCCACTAAAATTAGTTGAGTAACTTGGATTTTCAAAAGCTAAATAAACCGAAAGCAGAAGGGCTAAAAAGATAATAGTTCATTTAATAATTGCTGAAAGATAGATAACTTTTGTGCTTAATTTTAGACCAAATGTAGAAATAAACATAAGCAGAATGTAAAATAAAAATGAAATTCCTCTAACAATTGAAATTACCATTTGATTATCAGTAACTACTGAAATTGCTGTAGCTAAAAATAATGGTCCAGCTGCTGAAAAAATTGGTCCTTGCATAAATTGACTTCAACCAACTCAAAAAGCAAATAATTTCTTAGCTTTAGAATCCCCTATTTTTTTAGCATAGTAATATGATCCGCCATATTCTTCGCTATACACCGCTGCTAATCTTGAAAAAACTAGAACAATTCCTAAGGTAATAAATGAAGTTAATAAAATAGTTATTAAACCTAGAGCTTTTAAATTTGTAATGGTTAAAATGGTGCTAACAAAACCAAATCCAACTATAAAGTTAATTGTGAAGAAAATGAAGTTTTTCTCACTGAAAGCTCTTGTGCTTGATTGTGTGTTCATGAATATAATTTTAATGCAAAAAGTTCAAAAAAGAAATGAAAAGCAAGCTTTTTTGTTATTTTTGGTTTTATACACTTTTTTCACCTAACTATCATAAAACCTAATTTTTATAAAAGGTAATGCCTAAATTAGATGTAAAAAAATTGTTTCTAAAACTTTTAATTTTAATTAGGAAAATATAAATAATTTAAGCGTGCTTTTAGTAGCAAAATTGTTAGATAAAATCATTATTGATTTTTTACATTTTGGTAAAATTCAATCTATGAAAAATAGGGTAAGACGTAATATTCATTTAGCAATTAAATGGATATTGATTAATTTTTGCGATATTCACTATCCTGCGCTCGAAAAGTTTGTAGAAGAATATTGCGAAAATATCTATGATTGTGCCTCCCAGTTGAATAATTAATTATTCAATTTAAAATAAAGGAGGAAAATAATATGCAAAGTGTTAAGACAAACACAAAAAAGAATAATTATGTTATTGAATTAGTTGAAGTTACCAAAGAATTTGGTAATAAGACTGTTTTAGACGAAGTTAATTTAAACATTAATCGTGGAGAGTTTGTAACTCTTCTTGGACCTAGTGGCAGTGGTAAAACTACTATCTTAAGATTACTTGGTGGTTTTGAATGAGCTACCCGTGGTGAAATTAAATTTAATGGACTTGACATTAAAGATCTTGCTCCATACAAAAGAAACGTTTCTACAATTTTTCAAGATTATGCACTTTTCCCGCACTTAAATGTTGAAGGAAACATTATGTATGGACTTAAATTAAAAAGAGTTCCAAAAGATAAAGACAAAATTAGTCAAAAAACAATCGATAGATACCAAAAGAAACTTGTACAATGAGAAGCTAAAGCAGCTGCTAAAATTGCTAAATTACAAGAAAAACAAGACCAATATGAAAAAGAGCTTGAAGCCTTAAATGAAGAGACAAAAGAATACAAAAAACGTCTTACTTGACTTGATGATTCAGATTTTGAATATTCATATTGGGAAAATTATGTAAGCGAAAAATCAAAAGCTTTTGAAAACCGTCACTTTAAACGTAAATTAACTAGTGAAGAAACACAAGAAGCTATTAATAAAATCATTGAAATTGTTGGTCTTAAAGGAAATGAAAAAAGAAGCATCAATGAACTTTCAGGAGGAATGAAGCAACGTGTTGCTCTTGCTCGTAGTTTAGTTATTGAGCCTGAAATTTTACTTTTAGATGAGCCACTTAGTGCTCTTGATGCTAAAATCCGTAAAAAAATGCAAATTCTTCTTAGAAGCGTGCAACAAGAACTTGGTCTTACATTTATTTTTGTTACTCACGACCAAAATGAAGCTTTAGAACTTTCAGATCGCATCGCTGTTATGCGTGATGGAAAAATCGAGCAATATGATACACCTAAAAATATTTATGATTTCCCAGTTAATATTTGAGTTGCTAAATTCATTGGTGATTCAAACATTTTTGACGCTAAATTCTTAGAAAATGGGAATGTAAAACTTCTTGGTAAAGAATTTAAAACAGTTCATGAAGGTGATGAATTTGCAAAAGGTCAAATTCTTGATGCATTAATTAGACCTGAAGATATTGATATTATTGCAGAACCTAAATCAACCGAAGGAAAAATTAAAGGTACAGTTTCAGATATTTCATATCGTGGAAGTTACTACTATATTAAAGTAGATATTTCTGAAACTCAATCAATTTTTGTAGAAACTGCGAAAAAATTTGAAGAAGGCGAAACTGTATATTTAAGCTGAACAATCGATTCAATTCATTTAATGAAAAAAGACGCTAAGTGAGATTATTCTAACGATGCTTTCCAAAATTAAACAATTAAACTTTAATCGTCGTTTAGCTTTAGCCATTCCTTATTTTTTAATCGCAATTCTTTTAATTGTTTTACCAATTATTTTAATTTTCACTAACGCTGTTGTTGGACATGAAGAAGGATTTGACAACTGAATTTTAGTAAAAGAATCAAACACTTGAAACATCATTGGACGGAGCTTAAAAATTGGGGTTATCTCTTCATTTTTATGTCTTATTATTGCTCTTCCATACTCATATTTTATTTCAACATCTAAATCTAAAATTTTCCGGATTTATGCACTGAGTTTAATTATTAGTCCAATGGCAATTTTCACTATTGCGAAAATTTATGCTATTAAAGGATTATTTTTAGCTATGGTAGCTGACCCTAAATCATTAAATGCTGAATGATTTATTATTTTAGGGCTTACTTTCTTAAATATTCCACTTATGGTTATGCCGCTTTATACAGTCTTTAAGGATATGCCTAAAAACATTGTTGAAGCTAGTTATGACCTTGGGTATAACTCATTCCAAACAATGTACAAAGTTATCATTCCATATGCAACTAAAGCAATTTTAAGTGGTATTGGTATGATTTTCCTAGCTAGTGCTACCACCTTTGTTATTAGTAAAAAATTACTTCCAGATGGATCACAAAAACAATTAATCGGGGACTTAATTAACTCAAAAATTAATCCAGGTAACAAATTTGACTTAAGCTCAGGTAGTGCTTTAGTTGTTGTTGTTAGTGCTATTTTCATTGGAATTTACTCACTTACATTAATTGCTCCAAAAGTAATTTTCTTCTTCAAGAAAGGAGCGCACTATGAGTAAAATTGTTGAAATTTTAAAAAGAAGCTACATTTACATCATTTTAACTTTAGTGTATGTACCCTTAATTTTTGGTTTTGTCTTTTCATTTAACCAACAAACTAAAAAAGGTGAATTCAACACCACTTGAACAGTAGGAACTACTGATAACTGAGCTAATTTATTTAAAGATGGACGTGATTTAGCGCTTGTAAATACTATCTTACTTGCATTGATTGTTAGTTTTTTAGTTATTTCACTTTCACTTATCACTGTTTATGCACTTTATAGACAAAAAAATAAATTAGTGCGTTCTTCAGTTATTTCTACTTCAAATATTCCGTTAATTAACCCAGATAACATTACAGCTATTGGTCTTGTGCTTGTATTTGGAATTTTCTTTGGAATTATCTCAACAGATAGCGAAGGATTTGGAAGATTAATTATTGGACATACAGTTATGGCTCTTCCATACGGAATTTCACTTATGCTACCTAGAAGTGAGAAATTTAATAATAACCTTTTTGAAGCAAGCCAGGATTTAGGGTATTCAAAAATTGCTTCATGATTTAAAACATATTTTATTTACATGATTCCTTCAATTATCATGGTTGCTATTGTAAGTACATTCTTAAGTTTTGATGATTTCATTATCGCTAGAACTGTATCAAATACATCAACACTTGGAACTAAACTTTATGAAGGTTCATTCCAAGCTTGAGGACTTGTTTTTGGTTCAATTGTGTTATTTATGACAATTATTGGAAACATTATTTACACAGTGGCTAAAAGCAAAAGTCAAAAATAATGTTTAATAAACTTAAAAAATATCGCAATGTTTTAATAGCAACCACAACAGTAGCCGCAGTTACTGCTGGTGTTTCTGTTACTTTACACCAAAAACTGAAAAAACCTTTTTTACCTAGTTTTTACAACTTTAAAGCCTACATGTCAGAAGAAAATAAAGGGATTATTTCTAAAACTTTTGACTATAAGCAATTTTCAGAAATTAACGAATTTTACAATGCTATTTTAAATAATAAAGCAGCAGCTGGAATTGGGACTGACTTTTTAGCTACCCAATTAATTCGTAAACACTTAATTGCTAAAATTGATTACTCAGTGCTTTTTGATATGCCAATTCTTAAAGATAATTATGAGCTTACCAAACAAATGGTGAAATTAACTTTAAGAAAAGACATTTGAGACCATCTTGAACAATACGATAAGTACTTAGAAAAAGATGAATTTGGCAGAGATTTAAATGCTCATTTATGAGAGTATTTCTATCCTTATTTTTCGCAAGATGCAGTAGTTGCTTATAACATAAATAAAGTTACTCCAAGTGATAAAGAACATCTAAATGAAGAAGGTGAAATTAATTTTGAATCATATCATAGCCAATATGGTGATGATTTATATCACATGGCTAATTTGCTTAAAATAATTAGCGAAAATGGTTACAAAAACTGAATTATTACTGATGCAATAAGAGATAACCTTTTATATGGCTCATCATACTGACTTATTCCGGATGAAAAAAGACGTACATCAGAGCATTTTACTGGTGAAGTGGAAAATAATACCTACTCACAACTTATTGACTCATTTATTTCATTAATTAAAGATGGAACTGGTTTTGACGTTAAAGATAGTGAGCACATTACTTTTGAAGGAGATGGTCTTCAAATTGTAAATAATTTAATTAACCACCAAAGACCTGATATTAACGCAGCGATTATGTATAATGGTGATGCTATTGATTCATATTATGGTGAAGATAATTTCCCCGGCGAGGTTGGAGAAGGTGAAATTAGAGTGGTTAAACCTAAATTCAACATCCTTTTAATTGATGGACTGGTTCTTTCGGATAAAAATACTGAAAAGCAAAACTTTGAGTACTTAAATGTATTTAAAAATTCATTCTATAATAATTTACCTTCATTTAAATCACTTTATGAGCAATTTAAAGAGCAAGGAATTAATATTTTTGATAGCTCAACTCTCGAAAAAACATTCTATGAAAAGGCGTTATTAGATATTTGAAGCAACCTGAAAGTTTCAGAATTTGAGGAAATTTTCACCAAAGAAGAAAGTGAAGTTTTAGTAAACAAACTTAGCCAAATTCTTAGCTGAAGTAACTTAGATAACCAACAAATTACTGAGCATTTTAAAGAGAGCAATCAGCTACATAAAGCCTTTTTAGATGGTGAAAGTTCTGAAGATGCTGCTCTTGAAGATTGAGCCACTTTCTATCCACAAGTAATTCAAAAATACTTGCAAGATAATGGTATTGATGGATTACTTGAACAAATTGTAAGTATTCAAACCAAAGAAAAATCACTTCAGTTATTTGATGATGCAATTAATGCTTCTAAAGATCAAGCATATAAACTTACTTTAAAATACTTATTAAAAGGATTTGAAGAAGATTTTAAAGATTTAGAAGAAACTTTAAACGAAAAAGAAGCTCTTTTAGCATATTTTGCTAGAAAAATTGCTTTAATTAACTTTGCAAATGAAGCAATTGAAGCTAAAATTGCTGAAAAATATCTTTCTTTAGATAATTTTAACTTCATTAACTATAACCCTACTCAAGAAATTGATTATGATTTTGTGCTTAGAAATTACTTTGCAACACCAATTGATGGATATGATCCAAAAGTTATTTCAATTTATGAAATTGTTGAAAGTAAAAATAACACCCACAAAGGTATCTTGCCAGTAGATGAAAAACTTCAAAGTTTAATTACAACTACATATTTCCAAAGAACTAAATCTTAATGAACATAAGGCTTTAATAACTTCAATATCTGAGTTTCTGTTTTAGCGCCCAAATTATTTTATTTATTATTTAAACTCAGTAATTGATGGTTTGGTTTTATTACAAACAAAAAGGCCTTAAAAATAGATAGATTCATAAAATAGATATATTGGTTCATCCTGAATTTCAGGATGAACTTTCATTTTATCTAACACAAATTTTGCTTAAGCAATTATTACCAAAAGCACTATTTTTCTTTATAATTTTTATTATGAATCAGAAAAAAGCACATAAGATAGGTTTCTTTGCTTCGCTTGCAATTAGTGTTTCAAGTGTTATCGGGATTGGAATCTTCTTTAAAAATATTAGTATTTTTAAAAATCAAGCAATTGAAAATTCAAACGATTTTAGTTTGTATAGTTTCTTAGTTGTTTGAATTTTAGGTGCGCTAATCTCGCTTTTAACTGCTTATTGCTTTCTACAAGTTTCCAAATCAGGACATTCAAAAAGCGGATTATCTGGTTGAATCGCTAATTTATCTACTCAAAAGCAAGGGTATATTGCAAAGCTTTATCAATCGTTTCTATACTATGGACTTTTAAGTACGATTTTACCTATTTTTTCTACTGAAATGATTTTTAATGCTATTGCTTCAATTAAAGGAATTAATGTAACTAGCATCCATTTCGGGTATGTTGTATTAACTAGCATATTTGTTGCTATTTTCTTAATTGCGCTTAATTTTTTTAAATTAAAAGCTTCAGTATGATTGCAGCAATTTTCATTTTTCTTCAAAATAATTCCTTTAATTATTGCTATTATCATCGCATTTATTGGTAGTTATAATTCGCCAAATGTAGATACAGGAACTTTAAATGATGGAGCAAATGGGGTCGCAAGCACCAAGCAGTTTAATTTTAGCGGACTTGCGCTTTCGCTTCCAATAGTACTTTTTGCTTTTGATGCTTTTTTAATGATTGGAAATCTTGCTGATGATATGAAAAAACCAAAGCAAATTCCAATTGTATCTATTTTAACCATTATAATTTCGGGTGTTATTTACTTTTTCATTTCACTCGGAGTCGCTTTAACTGGTTATGCAAACGTAGTTGATATTTTTAAAAGCATTTTTAAGGATCCTTTACAAAAAGAAACCAAGCAAGTAATTGAAATCATTATTTACTTTATGCTTGGATTTAGTGGCTTTTTTGTATGTAATTCAATTTATTTAGGGACATTAAGAGGATTTCAAGCTCTTGTAGAAGAAAGAGGGGTTATTGGATATAAATTCTTTACTAAGCTTGACTTAACAAAACAAGGACTTGGTGGATTTATCTTATATTTAATTGTTTTTGGTATTTATTTTGTGCTTCTAACTATTCCTTCAGTTATTTTAAATTCAGATTCATTAATTGACACTTTTTCAAATATCCCAATTAACATTTTCTTTTTAGTTTATGCTTACACAATCTTTTTGGCTCTAAAAAGAAATATTCAAACTAAAGAACCAGCTATTAGATTTTTCAAAACAATTTCAGCGCTTTGCATCATTACCATTGTTGTTATAATGGGATTTGACATAATTTATCGTGATATTTATCTTGCTTTTATTGTTGGTGGTAAAAGTAACAGTGGGCTTTTTTATAGTTCTAGTTCATGAAAATACATTTATGATGGAATTTCATATTGAGGATTTTTACTAATTACATCTTGTTTTGTGTTTCTCAATTATAAATTTAATTATCACAAGGTTCATTTAATTCCACAATCCTAAAACACATTTTGAAAGAAACTATAACAATTTTTAACATTTAATACAGCTTTTTAAACATTTTTTTGACAGTTTAGCAAAAGTATCAAAAAGAGTGTTGAAAAAGTTGTATTATTTTAATATAATAAAATTTATAGGAGAAAAAATGGTGGTGAAATGAACCCTTCAAAGGGCTATAATTGAGGTTTCTCTTTTGGAAGAAAAACAAGATAATTTAAGAAAACAAATTAGTTCTTTTGTTATCCCTGTTCCTTTCGATTTAAAAGATACTCCAAATCCAGTTGTGAGAAAAAAACAAAAGAAAGTGCTTGATCAATTTTTAGTTGTTTCACGCAATATTCTTGAAATAAAAAAAGCAATCAACAAAGCAAATCAAAACACGGAATCATTGATATGATTCAACAAAATAAAGTTTTGCGCGACAATTCTAATTTCTTAAGATTTGTACTAAGATCAGAAAAGATAAATGTAGAACATATGGGGATTATTTCTTATCAAACACTTATTCAGGAAGAAATTGAAAAAATTCTTCGTGATAATGATGAGAAAATCGCAAATAACACTAAAGAAATTGAATTGAAGAATTCAAAAGTTAATATCACAGTTAATATTAAATAGTTTATTTTAGTCGTTATGGCTATTTTCTGAATGTTCCAATTTTTAATATCACTTATTACAATTACAGTTTATTTATACGACACGACGACTGATTTTACAATTTACATTTAACACTTTATAAACTGCATAATATTCGTTTTTAGTAGGGAAATAGCAAAAACTGCATTTGCGGAGTTATATTTAGGCTTTTGATAACTAAAACAACACCCTAATAAGGTGTTGTTTTTATTTGCATATTTGGTAATGCTGGCTTAATTTATCAATGAAATATTTATCGTTAATAGGAATTTGCTCTTTTGATAAAGCTCAAGTTACAATAAAGAAGTAAGCAATGAATTTTTGATTAATATAAATTTGTTTTTCATGTGATTTTACGTTGTAAAAGTTTAAAAATACTTCTTCTTGCTCATCAGATAAATCAGTAGCTGCTATAAAAAGAGCTAAATCAAAAAGTCTATTTCCCATCGAAGCATACTCTCAATCTACAAAATAGAGTTTTTCATCCGTTTTTAGAATATTTGAAAAATATAAATCATTATGAATTGGATAATTATTTTGATTATCACTAGCAAAAATTTGCTTTACAAGAGTAAAAGAATTAATAATTAATTCACTACTTCTACCTCATTTTTGAATAAGACTTAGGAATGATTCAAGTCTTTTTATCATAAAGTTATCTTGAAATTTTACTGAAGAAGAGTGCAATTGTTTTAAATTAGTAGCTATTTTCTCTAAATTCTCATTTGTAGGAGCAAACTTTTGATTTTCAATAAATTCTCAATAGACAAATTTATCATCTTGTTTAATGAATTTTGGAACAAAATCAAATTGATTAAGTAATTTGTAATCAACGTTATGATTAAATCCATTTAGAATTTTTTCTTGGCAGAAAATTTCGCCATCTTTATAAGAAATATTGGTATATCCTTTTTTTATTAATTCCATTTTTAATCCTTAAAATTTACTAATGCTTGTTTCTAAATATTCAAGTGCAGGTTTTACTATTTTAAAATGTTTTAAGTATTTAAACTGTAAGAAAAACTTGATAAATACTTGTGTAGTTGATAGGTTTTGAACCATTAAAAAAGTATCTTCATCTGATTTAAATTCAAAAATATTAATATTTTTTTGAAAGTTAAAAACTTGCTTGACACTAATGTAGGTTCTTTTATCAAATCCTAAAAGTTCATTTCTTAAAATAATTAATTTTTTCATATATTTATTTATATGACTTTCAAATTTAATGTTTTTTATAAGATATTTAATTGGCAACTTTCTATATTTAAATAAAAATGTATAGCCAACATTTTTATTTGTCATAACGATAAATTTAAGCAATTGCTGTAATTCTTCCAATTGAAGAGTGTGCGAAATTTCTTTTCGATTTAAAAATTTCAAACTATCTAAAATAAAGAAATCCACTCCATTATATAAATTAATATTTCGAATGAATTTGTCTGTTTCTGAATTTAAATGTACTATTTTATAATTAAAAACATCTAATTTCATCCTACAAATTTGCGTTCAAGTTTCATTATCTTCAACTAATCCAAAGTCAATTCTTTGAGTAATTTTAATTTTCGAAATAATGTCAATTAACTTTTTAGCAAGGTCGCTTTTCTCTTTATTTTTAACTATTTTGTATGAAGATTGAATTAAGTTGGTAATTACAAATTCGTTTATTTCAAAGGTTTTTTTGTACTTATTAATAACATTAATAAATTGATTAGTTAAATTCTTTTCATCATTGTCATTTTCCAAGTTAATTGTCTTAGTTAAATAATTATTATTTGAAATGCTAAAGGTGTTGGTGTTAAAAAACACCTTTCCTTTTTGCTCTGGGGTATCTTCATCTTTAATTTCAATATTGAAGTTGTAAAATACTTTACTAAGTGAAACCACATTGCTATAATCAATTGTTAAAGCAACTTCTACACCTATTTTCTTGAGCAATTGGCATAATTTTTTAATATTACTAATCTTAATTTCGACAAAATATTTATCAGAATTATCCCCAAAAAAAACTTCATTTAAAAGTGAAAATAAATCAGGAACAACCACTTTTACTTTTATGTAATCAATAGTTTTGATATATTCATATAACGAAGAAAGATATTGGTTAAATTCTTCTAAAGAAGTGTTAATAACAGTGTCAGAATCCATTGAAATTAGGTAAATTGCATCTTTAGAATTTCTTAAAATCTTTGCAGAAAACTTATTAAAAAGACTCATTTTTGCTCCTAGTTAATATCTTGCAAAGTTTTTGATAAGAAAACTTTCAAAGATTTCGTTATTTTGATCAGTAAATGTTTTTAAATGCTTATCTAAGATGTCTAAATCCTTAAGTATTTTTTTAATTTCAATAATTGAGTATTTATTTAAAAATGCGAAAGCTTTTTTAACTCTATATTCATGAACGTTAAGTTCTTTACTAATTTGAACAGCATTTAAATTTAGCTTCTTTAAATTATAAACTTGGTGCGCCAAAATGAAAATAGAAGATATTTGTGCAATAACTAAAGGTAAAACATCTCCTTCTTTCATTTTTTCTCGATATTTACCATAAATGAACTTAAAGTTTTTAGTTTCAATTGCATTTGAGATACCAAAAGGATCGTTTAAAATGTAATCTGAAACACTTTTATCAATGAAATTACGCGAAATAGTTCCTTTAAATGAAATTAACTTGTCACATTCTTGCATGATAATGTTTAAATCATCAGGCATTTTACTTAAAAAATAAGCTACATCTTCTCTGTTAATTTTTACCTTATTTTCGTTTAAATATGTATAAACTTGTGAAGTTAAATCTTTTTGCGCGATCTTTTCACACTTTATTTGCTTTGCATTTGAAAGCAGAAAATCACTAAAAAGGTTTTTAGTAATTTTATCTGATCCATGAACAAAAACAACTTGATTAACATCTTCATTAGATAAAGCACTAATTAAATTTTGAAATTTTTGTTCTTCTTTTTTAGTGATTTTTTCACTTAAAGCACTAAAATTTTCAACAATTATTAATCTAGCAGGTGAAAAGAGAGATTTAAACGAAATAGTTTCAGTAAGTTCTGAAATATCTACATTTTCTTCAAATTTAATAATGTCATTTTCATTAAATTTTTCTTTTATTTCATTGACATTTTGCTTTATTAAAAAACTTTCAGTTCCATATATTAAAAACATATTTTAATTATATAAAATTGTTTTAACTTTTTTAGTTTTAAAAAGAAAGCATTGATAAGTAAAAGTTAAAAGAGCAAGCAGAATTTGGTTAATTAAATTTATTTCTATTTTTCATACAATTGTGAAAAACAGCAGATTATTCAGAATAAGCTTTAAAGCATTTGCAATGAAAAACGTCAGCGGTCATACTGGTCAAAAAATAAATAGAGAAATGATGAAAAACTCATAAAATAGGTTAAAAAAGAGTGAATATAAAAAGGAAAACACATTAAATTGTGAGCTAAAAAATACAACTAGTAAAATTGATAGGATTCATATTTTAAAATAATCAAAAATAATAGATTTTTTTAGTTGTGGTTTTTGCATTCCGTAAAGCGAAAAGCAAAGAAGATATGATAATCAAAATCCATTATTCAAAACTTGAGTTGGGTTGATAAAAGAAGTAATTAAGAAAGTAAAAAAGAGAATTTTAAATTTATTTATTTGCTCTTTTTCCAGGGCTATTAGTTTATAAATTCAATAAATCAAAAGAAATATAAATGCTCTATTTGCAGATGGTGATTTATTGATAATGAGATAATAAAGAAGCATTAAGGTTATAGAAATAATACTTTTGGGATCAATTTTTCTAAAGATTTTACTTAAATAGTTAAAAATAATATTAAAGTGAAGTCCGCTAATTACAACTAGATGAATAATCCCTAATTTATTTACATCAAAGATAAAATTATTTTTCTTTTGAGATATAAATCCAAAGACAATTGGAAAAACTATTTCTTCATATACATCACTTTTAGATATGTAAAAATTGTAAATTTTGAATTTTCAGTTCCACAAGTTATTTTCTTGGATTTGATCAAATTTTATTTGATAATAAATTCCTTTAGCTCATAAATTCGTATCTTTTGTTTTAAAAATTGTTCCATTAACTTCATAATGACTAAGTAATTTAAGACCATTTTTTTCAATAAAAAACTTTCTTCCGTATCAGTTTTGTAAAACACTTCCTTTTGAATAAAAAGAAATGCATTCTAAGTTAGCATTTACCTTATTTTCAGAGTCAAAAAACATTAGTCAGATTCAAAATACTAATATAAAAATAGCTCAAATAACAATTATTATTCAAGTTTTACTTAGCTTGTCTTTATTTAAAACAAAGGTTAATATAACTGAAAAAATGCCACTAAAAATAAATAAAAGATTAAAGGTAAACATAAATAAACAAAAACTACAAAGTGCATAAAAAAGCAATAAATACACTATCCCAGGATTAAGAAACTTTTTAATTTTTCAATTGTTCTTAAACCAATTCCTGGTATTTGCAAGATTTCATTTCATGATGATACAATCTCGTGTTTTAATCTGTAATTAAAAATCATAGTAGCGTATTTTTTAGATATATCTGCAATTTGTAAGTCTGCAATGCTTTTAATATCACTTCATCTAAGTTTGTAATTGCGAAATGGAACATATATCTCTGTATTTTGTGGTGCAAACTTTTTAAGATCAAAATTATCAATATTAGAATTTTCAGTTATTCCTGTTTTAAAAAATAATTCTTGATAACTTTGTGGCTTGTTAAAGTAAAAAACTCCTTTATTTAAAACTGCTCCAGAGATAATGTATCGATAGTGACTAGTTTCTTTTTGCTTGAAATTCAAAGTATTAATTCATTTTGGTATGAAACAAATGATTAAAAAAGCAATTATTAAAATTGCAATAAAAATTAAAATTTTATAATTTAACTTTTTCTTCATCTACAATTAATATAAAAAAATAGTGCAAAAGCACTAAAAATGAACTTTCACACTATTTTTTAAAACGATCTAGAGAATCATTAAAAATATCATCAATTTCTTCTTCATCTGCTAAGTATTCATCAAACAAATATTCATTGTAGCTATAATGTTGCTTATTTTGGTTTTGATCTCAAAAAGCAATTTCATATAAACCACCATTATTGTGTACTGAATAATAAATACCTTCGCTATCAAGTAAATTTTCTAAGCTAGTTTTTAATGCTCCAGTACCTTTACCAGTTATAAAATGAATTTTTTGAACTTTTTCAAGCTTAAATTCATAAATAACATTAGAAACTACTTTAATTAAATCTTCAACTTCTAAGCCGTGTAGATCAATAATTTTCATTAAATAACCTCAATTCCAGCGTTTTTCATTAATTCTAAGGCATTACTATGCATTTTTTCTCGATTGTGAGCTGGGGAATCAAATGTATCTACAAGGTCTCTATAAACAATGATTTTGATATGATCACCAAGTTTGTTAAAAAATGTTTTAAGGGTTAAGCAAAATTGTAAAATGCAAATATCAGTGCAGCAACCAACTACTTCAATAGCATCATATTTTTGTAATTTTTTGACCGGAAAATCTCAAAAACCATTAGTAGTAGTTTTATAAACAATATTTTGTTCTAAAACAAATTCTTGAAGCTGATTGTCAATTTCACTTTCATAAGTCCCTTTTAAACAGTGAATTGGATAAACTTGCATTTCTAAATCATATTCAGAATGGGCATCACAAACAAAGAAAATGTCTTTATTATCTGGTTTTTTAGCAAGAAAATTAGCAATTTTCGGTGTTAAATTTTCAATGTTTGGATCATATAAAGCACCCTGGTTGGTAAAACCATTAATCATATCAATTACTATCGTTGCTTTTTTAATCATTTTGTTCCTTTTGGCAATTTGGACAGTAACTAGTACCTCTTCCGTTTGGTTTAAAATCTAATTTCACCTTTACAATAGTAGCTTTTTTACATCTTGAGCAAAGTTGATTTGCTTTTCCATATACTTTAAGCAAATCTTGATATGAACCACTTGTGCCATTAACTGAAGCATAAGTTCTAACGCTACTTCCGCCCAATTTTAAGGAAGTATCCATAATTTCGTGAGCATTAGTAAGCAATTCTTTTAATTTATCAAGTGAGATAGTGTTGCATTTTTGCATTGGATAAATTTTTGAAGCAAAAAGAGCTTCATCAGCATAAATGTTACCAATTCCAAGCACTAAGCTTTGATCGAGCAAGATTGACTTGATGCTTTTATTACGTTTTTGAAGCTTTTTATGCAATTCTTCAGCATCTACTTCTCCTGGTAATTTAGCTAAATTTTTAATCTCTTCAAGCGATCTTTGATCTTCTTTTGGAATAATTTCAAATGATCCAAACATTCTTGTGTCATTGTAAGCAAGAACTGAATTATCATCTAAGAAAAAGTAAATATAATCATGCTTATAGTATCTATTTTCAACTACTTTTAAATCTCGAACGTAGTATTTTCCTTCCATTCTTAAATGTGAAATCATTCTTGAATTATCATCAAAAGAAAATACAATAAACTTACCAATATTGTCAATATTGATAATTTTTTTACCTGTAAGAAACTTCTTAAATTCTTCTTCAGTAGCATTTTTAATAAATTTGTCTTTAACTACTTCTACTTTAATAATTTTTTTATTTTCGATAAGGTTTTGTAGTGTTTTTCTCACTACTGTAACTTCTGGAAATTCTGGCATAGAATAAATTATAATAAATTGTTTATAAACTAAAATTTATTTTCTTTTTTATTCATTTTATCGGTATAGTTTATAATTTTTTTAAGAGGTAAAAAATGGATAATTACGGTAAAAAAATTAAGGAAAATGTAAAAGAATGAAAGGCTAATTTATTAGACTTAACCCTTAGAAATAAAGCTTTAAATTTTAAAGGCAATAAACAAGGAATTGAGTTTAAATATGAGGACTTAAATTTAATTTTAGACGTACTTTTTGATGATAAAAAACTTAAATTAAATCCAATTCGAAAACAAGAAAAAAATTGAATTGAAACTTTTGATAATCTTCTTGAAATAGATAACAATCCATCTAACTCAAATAGCAAAGGGACTACAATTGATGTTGATTTAACAAAAAGCGATTTAAATGTAACTTTTTCTTCAATGTATAGAAAACAAGAGCTTTTTAACACTGAATACTCAATTGATATTTCATATTTAACAGTTGGTATGCTTTTGTGAAAACCGGATCAAGAAGATGATAAGCTTCTTGATTCTCCACTTGTTTTTATTCCTGTTAAATTTGATAAAAACAAAAACAAAGATTGCTTTGTATCGCTTAAAGATAGTGATTTAATGCTTAATGATAGTTTAATTCAAAAAATCCTTTTTGAAAAAGGAGTAGATTTAAGTTATGAATTTGACTCTGAAGAATCAATTAACGAAAGAATTGAAAAGTATTTTGCTTTTGTGCAAGAAAAGCTTCCTAGCTACACTATTAAAAGAGAAATTTGAATTAGTTTATTCCAATTCTCAAACATTTTTATTTATAAAGATTTAGAAACAAATGAAGAAAAATTAATTCAAGATCAGCTTGTTGCCTCGCTTTTTGATGATGAAAAACTTGATATGTCACCAGTTGAAGTTTCAAAAGAAGAATTAGACCTTAAAATTGGCGAAGATGGATATTACCACCTTCTTGAAAGCGACAGCTCACAAGAAAAAGCTATTCATATTGCGTTAAAAGGTAAAAGTTTCGTGCTTCAAGGGCCTCCAGGAACTGGTAAAAGTCAAACTATTGTTAACATTTTAACTGAGTTTATTTCTCGTGGTAAATCTGTGCTGTTCGTCGCTGAGAAAAAAGCTGCTCTTGATGTTGTATACAACAAATTAGAAGAATTAAACTTAGCCAATTGAGTCGCAAGGCTTCATTCAATTGAAAAAACAAATAAAAAAGAATTCTTACAACAATTAAGTGACAATCTTACACTGAGAGAAAAAAGTCAAAAAGTAGTTTCACAAAGATATACAGATCAACAAAAAGAAAATTACAAAGAGAACCTTAAAAAACTTAATTCTTACTTTAAGAAAATTAGTTACTCCATTTGAGAAGAAAAAACTTTATATGACATTTTAAATTACTACATTTTATTAAAAGAAACACCAATAATTGAATGACCATGAAATTATGATTTTTCTTTTCTTGAAAATTCAAGTTACCAAAAAATTCTCGAGCAATTAAATCATCTTGAAAAGCTTGTGAAAATTGGTTATGACTACACCATTTTTAACAACTTAAAAATCACAGAGCTTCTACCAGTTGAACAAATTAAATTTAAAAACTTAATCTCTGATTTTCTTGAAGTAACCAAAACTTACCCAGAGACATATTTAGAAAAATTGCTTAATACTTTCTTATTTGAGCAAAAAATTTATCGTAAAAATCCAAATTACTTGCAAATTAACAATCTAAATAATTTAGCATTTTTAAAATCTATTTCTGAAAACATCAAAATCTTTATTGATAATCAAGATATTTTAGAAAAATTTAGCGATCCTTCAAGTTTATTAAAATTTAACTTAGAAGAATTTAACTATTTTTATGAAAACAAAGGGTTTAAAAAATGATTCTGCTTTGGAAAATTGGGCCAAACTAAGAAAAAATTAATTTCGCTTTTAAAAGATAAAAAAGAATTCAAAATTATTGCTGAAAAAGCTCATAAAGTGATTAATTCATTTAATAAATTTATCACCTTGCACAATGAATGAGAAATGGATCAATTTGTCTTTTTCGAAAATAATGTAGATGCTTTAATTAATAAATTAGATAGCTATTTATCTAATTCAATGGACTTAAATGGAACTAGAGATGAAAAACTTTTCAACTTATTATTAGAGCTTCAAAATTACTTTATTTATGAATCACCAATTAACGTTTCTTCATTTATGTCCCAAATTAGTGCTCAATTTAATAATATTGACAACATTGATACATATATTGAATACAACCAATTACGTAAAGAAATTGCTCAAAGTAAAATTGAGCAATTCGTTAAACGTGTGCATATTGCTAATTTAAATCATAGCTCGCTCATTGATTTATTTAATAAGTCAATTTACCATTTAATCCTTAAAAATGAGTTCTATAAATTAAATAATGAAATTCCAGATTTAAATTACATCCAAAACCAATTTAGAGAGAATTTTGAAAGAATTAAAGAACTTGCTTCTGAGTTAATTAATGATAATTTACTTCAAAAATTACCTTCTAGTGGTTCAATTTACGAAAATAACGTTGAATTCCAATTCCTTAAAAAGGAAATTAATAAAAAAACTAGACATTCTTCAATCAAACAAATGTTTGAGAAGATGCCAAATTTAATTTACAACTTAAAACCAATTTTAATGATGTCTCCACTTTCTGTTGCTGCCTTTTTTAAAAACAACGACAAAAAATTTGATTTAGTTATCTTCGATGAGGCTTCTCAAATTAAAGTAGAAACTGCTATTTCTTCAATTTTAAGAGGTAAACAAGCTATTTTAGTTGGTGATCGTGAGCAACTTCCACCTACTAACTTCTTTAATAAATCGATGGATAATGCTGAAAATGAAGAAGATGAAGAACAAGAATTAGAATATGAAAGTTCAAGTAGAGATTATGAGTCAATTTTAGACTTTGTTTCTACTAAATGATTCGATCTTTCACTTGAATGACACTACCGTTCTAAATTTGATGAATTAATTCTTCCTTCAAATAAAGAAATTTATCAAGATAAACTTATTGCTTTCCCGAATAATACCTTGCCTCAAAAATACCAAGGAATTACACTTGTAAAAATTGATGACGGAATTTATACAAATTCTAAAAACGAAAAAGAGGCTCAAAAAGTTATCGAAGTTTTAGATGATCTTTTAAGAAATAATCCTAATGCAAATTCAGTTGGAATTATTGCTTTTAACAGTCAGCAACAATCCCTTATTGAGAAAAAAATTAATGCTTATTTAAATGAAAACCCTGAATTTTTAGATAGATTAGTATTTAACGCTAAGGAAAAACTATTTGTTAAAAACATTGAAAATGTTCAAGGAGATGAAAGAGACTTTATTATCATCAGCTCCGTAATTGGTCCAAATGAAAGAGGGACTGTAACAAGAAATATTGGTGCAGTTAGCTTAAAAGGTGGTTATAGAAGGTTAAATGTTTGCTTTACTAGAGCAAAGGTTGGGTCTATTTTAATTACTTCTGTTAATCCTGAAGATATTGATGTTTCAAATGCTTCTAACCCAAGAGGATGATTATTCTTCAAAGATTACTTAAATTTCGCTAAAAACAAACACATTCAAAATGATTTTTCTTCATTAGATGAGAAAGGTAAAGAATTTAAGATTTCATTTGTAAAAGAGCTTAGTGAACTTATTAATTCTTGAGGATTTGAAACCAAAATTAAAGTAGGTATTTCAAACTTCAAAGTTGATATTGGAGTATTTAGCAAAAAAGATCCTAATAAATTTATTTGCGCTATCGAATGTGATGGAGATAGCTACAAATACTCAAAATCAACTAAAGATAGGGAATATGTACGCAAGAAAGTTTTAGAATCAAAAGGATGAAATGTTTACCGTATTTGAGCATCTAATTGATTTAGAAACAAAAAAGACGAAATGAAAAAACTTAATGATGCAATTTTAAGATTTGAAAATAACCAACCTGCTCTCGAAGTGCAATACCAAGTCTCAAAAGAAGAAAAATTTGAACCGAAAATTGCAAAATATCAAACTAAAATTGAAAATAATAATATTGACATTTTTCCTAAAATGCTCACAAATAAAGAAATCATTGATCGTTTAGTCCTTGAAAATGGAAAAAATATTTTATATCAAACATTTAACGCTAATTTGGTTGATAAATTAGTTGAATACCTTCAACCAGTAAAAAGCAGCACCATTTCAAACATTTTAAATTACAAAAAAACTTCTGTTGATCGTTATTTAAATGATAAATATAATGCTCGCAAAATTAATCGCGATTATGAAGATTTCTTCTTCTTTGATTTTAACAGCATTTTCTTTAAAGACCGTAGATATAACATTGATTGAACTAAATTTACTATTGCACAGATTTCTTACTTAGAAGTAGCTCAAATGCTTTATAAATTAATTAAAGATATTACTTTGGTTGATCATAATCGTTTATTTAAACTTTACCTTGAATTTCTAGGATTTAAAAATGCAGGTGAAAAAATTAAAGCGAAATTTGACGAAGCTATTGAATTACTTATTAAAACTCGCAAAATTGAAAAAGTGCATCAAGATGATGAAGTAATGTACAAAGTGCGTTAATTGTAAAGAGCTTGCGCAAATGCGCAAGTTTTCTTTTGCCTAATTAGTGTGCATTTAAGGGGTAAAAATAAAACGCAGAAAAGTAATTTCTGCGTAAATTAATAAGCATTGATTTTGTTTTTAGCTATGTATCTGTTATATAAGTATGTCATTGGGAAAATTAATGAACCTAAAATTATAGAGTAAATAGGTATAACTATTAGGCCTTTAATAATAATTGGGAGCATTATTGTGACATATCTATCTCAAAGATTGATAAGAGGATCTTTTAATCAAAATTGTTTGTATTGAATATAAGCATATGGACCTCATAATCATCTTCCAATAACAACTACAATTGTTACTATAATAAAAGCGATAGCGAAGTAAGAAAGTTTAGGTTTATTTTTTCAAATTGAGTAAATTGAAACAAAAATTGTTCCAATTACAATCAGAATTGCTAATGCTATTAAAATGTATAAAGTAGTGACATCAATTGTTTTAAATGAGAAAATACTACTAATTTTAAGTGGACTCCCACCTTTTTTGGCAATTTGTTTGAAAACTACTGTAATAATTGCGCTAAATGAAGCGATAACAAAGATATTTCCAAGTATTAATGCGTGTTTTTTATTAATTCTAACTAAATCAAAGAATAAAGAACTTACAATAACAATTAATACTGGAACAATTGCATAAACTCAGTGTCATGAAGCGATCCCAGTTCCTTGGAACATAAGTGAAATAAAATCACCTATAAAAGCTAAGAAAGCTCCTTTGAAATATCTAAAGAAAAAGGCGAAAATTATGTAAAAAATGTATTCAAAATTAAGACCAATTTTCCCTAAATATGTGTAATGAGTAATCGCGGATACGATTAAAAAAATACCAAGCAGTATACCACTTAATGCAATTTCAAAAGTATTTAATCTTAATAAATGACTATTTAAAATTCTTTGAATAAATGATTTTTTGTTTGGTAAATTTTTTTCACTTGTTTTTTTTATATCTTTTATTTCGCTTCGGCTGTTCCTCGATTTTTCGTCTTTATCATCGTTTTCTAAATCAGCTTCAGCTTCTTTTTCGTTAATTGAATCACCTTCAGGTGCATGATCTGCAACTGTTGGGATTAAATAGATAACGTGATAAATAATACTTAAAAGAAAAACAGGGCTTGTAAGATATCCGAAAATAAAGCTTTTTTTGTATTGTTCATTACTTTCGACCTTACTTAAGTACATTCTCAATTTGTATGTTGTAAAAATACTTAAACCAACTGAGAATAAATAAAGAACCACCATTGATGTAATTAATGAACCTAATGTTGCATAATGGTGTCAAGTTAATTCTTTCCCTCCTTCAAAAAATGAAACTCATACCAAATAAATTGGTAATGCGAAAATCATAGATGTAAATGCAAATCCAATCATAGCGAAGAGTCTAAAATAACTTCACTTTTTAATGTGTTTGCTTGTATATTTTTGTTGATTTTTCATAGTTAAATTATAAACTATTTACTTTTATCCAATAGTATATAAATTTAACAAATTAACTAGAAAAAGCACCTGTTTTTAGCTTATTATATTCAGGATTTAAGCTGATTTTGTATATATCAATATTTTGACCAAAAGTATTGAGAATCTTGGTCAAGGTTTTTAAAATTTTAATTTCGTTATATTCGGATAAATTTTTTCCAATTTTTTCACCTTGAAAATCTGATGAGTTATCTTTTAGAATTTTCTCATCAATAATAAAGAACTTATCAATTGCAAGTTTATAGAAAAGAAGTGATGAATCAGTATAAAGATCCAAAATGTGTTCTTTGCTAAATTTTTTACAATTTGAATTTTTATAAGCAAGACCTATAACAATTTCGTCATCAATCTTGCTAAGGGGTAAAATTAGCTCAAATTTCTTATCAATAACATTTTCAATTGAGCTTTTTAATTCTTGATTTGGTGCTAATAAATTAAATAAAATTTTGTTTTTTGTTGTTTTTTCTTCCATTTTGACCTCACTATTAATATAAATAAACTAATTTTTTCTTAAAAAAGTAAACTTTTTTTATTAAAAAAATATAAATTAGAAAAGTCACACGCAAATTTAATGCGTGTGACTTTTTTGTGTCCATTGTGTAAAATAATAATGCTAAATAGAAAGGACACATTTTTATTATATGAAAAAATTAATAGATTTATCTAAACAAAATATTATTTGTGTAAAAAATAATGCTGAAAACTTCCGTCACTTCATCATCAAAGAATCTGATGATGAGATAAAACGTCTTCACTCAAATGTTTCGTCTAAAAGGTTGCTTAGAGATAAACAAATATCTATACTCTTAATGTGGGAAATTATTTTGAAAGTTCTATTGTTGAATTCAGTATCAAAAGCGGCGAAATATTTTGGTTATCAATCTAGAACGGTTAAGCAAAAAATGGAAATAATGATTGAAAAAAATGACTATCATAAAAGCCTAAAAAATAAAGTTATTTGCAAAATTTGCGGATCTAAAATTTTTATAACTAAATTTCTCTCGTTCAGAAAACTATCAAATCATTTGCTTAGTTATAAAACCAAAAGGTTAATGATAGTGTCAGAATCACAAAAAAATAAGTGAAGTCACTTTAAGAAATATTGAAACGATGTAACTAAAGAATTAAGAAAAAAAGCAAGCAAAAACTCTAAAAACATTAAATGTAAAATGTCTGTTAAGTTTATGATTAACTCGTTTAAACAAACAAATCAAAATGCTTTTTGTCCTACATTTAGCACAGTTTACAAAGCTCTAAAGCAACAAAGAATAAAACTTTCTTTTGACCCGCTTTTATATTTATCAAGAGGTGGTTATACAAAAACTACATTAAAGCAAGGTAAAAGGTCATTGATACACGCTAGAGACGTAAAATATAGACCTAAAGAAGCAAATTTAAGATTAGAAAAAGGTCATTTTGAAGCTGATACAGTAGTTGGTAAAAGAGAAGATAAGTTTGTTCTTTTCACACTTTTAGATCGTAAAACTAGAGAGTTATACATTGCTTTAACAAAAAGAGATGCAAAATCAATTAACAAAGCATTAAGGATGTTAATAAGAAAATACAATCTCGAAATAAAAACCTTAACAGTAGATAACGGTAGTGAAAACACACTTCTTCATAAAGTGGTAGGTAAGAAAAAGTTATTTAAATGTAAACCTTATGCTTCGTATCAAAAAGGTTCAATTGAAAATGCTCATAGATACATTAGAAGATTTATTCCGAAGGGTAAAAGTTTCAATTCACTCACACAAGAATACGTGTTTTGAATCAAAGAACAAATCGATGAATACAAAAGAATATTAGCAATAGAAAATTAAAATTAATATCAATAAATGCTAAGTTCAAGAATGATGACCTAAACCAAATTTATGTGAAGAAAAACTATTTTTTGTGTAAATATCAGTTTAAATAAGAATAGTCTTGTAATGACAGTCTTTTGTTACAAATACATTAATTGCGTTGGCACGCGGCCTTCTCTTCTTTTCTTTCGGAGAAAAGAAGCAAAAGAACTTCAAAATTCAAATTAATAGCAATAAAAGAAAGCTTGGTATTTAAGCGCTAAACTAGATTTTTGTGGTTGAAGCCCATTTGATGTGTAATGTCAGTTTATCGCTGTATTGTTCTATGTCTATCTTTTGTTACAGATTCAAAGATTGCGCTGCCGCACAGGCCTTCTTTTCTTTCGGAGAAAAGAAGCAAAAGAACTTCAAAATTTATAAGAAAACAAGCCACAAGGGCTTGCAATTTTGATTTTACCTTTGTCAGTATTTATTCATTTTTAGCTCTAATTTTTTTATAATTTAAACATTAAAAAAGCATTGTTATTTTTTTGACACTTAACTTGCGCGTCACTTTTCCAATTTTTATTTATTAAAAAAATCAAAATAGTTTAAAATAACTTCACTATGAGAAAAAACAATTTATTAACAACATCTACTAAAGATGCTGCTAAAGTTCTTAAAAAAGGTAATGTGTTCATGCTTGCAATTGGGCTTTTACTTGGAACAGTATTTAACGCTGTTGTGGCCTCATTTGCAAATGACATTTTAATGAATGCAATCAAAACACACTTCATGCCTAACGGAACATTAGACACTTGAGAAGTTTCAGGAATGCTTTTAGGAAAATTCCTTGGAACATTAATTCAATTTGCTATTGTTACAATTTTCTTATTTGTAGTGCTTGTTGGATACTTCATGATTTCTAACGCTTACAAAGCACACAAAGCTAAAAATCAACCAGTTGTTGAACCAGCTCCTGCCACTCCAACAACAGAACAACTTATCTTAGAAGAACTTAAAAACCTTAATAAAAACCTTGAAAATAAGTAAAAAATAACAAAATTCATCTTAAAAGGGGGTGAATTTTTCTTTTAAATAGCAATGGTAAAATGCTTATTTAAAATCGATTTAATTGTATAATTAAAATACTTTATAAAGTTTATGAAAAAAGGGGTAAAAATGTTAAAAATAATTAATCACCCACTCATTGATATCAAATTAACTAAAATGAGAGATAAAAACGCTAATCACGTGGATTTTAGGCAAAATCTTAAAGAAATTGGTTCGCTAATGGTGTATGAAATTATGCGTGATTATCAAAGTAAAAACGTTAAAGTGACCACACCACTTGATCAAGAATTCAACGGATTTGACTTTGATTCAGAAATTGTGATTGTCCCAATTTTAAGAGCCGGTTTAGGTATGGTGGATGGACTTTTAGAACTTATTCCTCAAGCTAGAGTGGGGCACATTGGTTTATACCGTGATGAAACTACTTTAAAACCAGTTGAATATTTTTACAAAATGCCTAATGTTTCAAAAGATTCAAAAATTATTGTGGTTGACCCTATGCTCGCTACAGGTAATTCAGCAGCTGATGCAATTGCTTCGCTCCAAAAAAACGGATTTAATGACATTGATTTAGTTTGTCTTGTTGGGGTAAGAGAAGGTGTTGATAATATTGAAAATAAATTTGGAAAAGATTTTAGAATTTTTCTTGCTTCACTTGATGAAAAATTAAATAGTCATGGTTACATTGAACCTGGTTTAGGGGATGCAGGTGACCGTATTTTTGGAACAAAATAATGACTAATGTAAATCAGAAAAATGTTTCAAATATAATTGCGAAAATTACATATGCGGCTATAACTTTAGCAATTGCATTAATTTTTAATTTTATAAGCTCGTATTTAAATATTTTTAATTTTCTTCAGATTAATTTAACATTAATTCCTATCTTCATTGCTTCATATATTCTTTCATGAAGATGGGCACTTGTTGTTTCAGCAATTAGATTTTTAATTTCGCCTTTACTTTTCAATTATTCAAATATGATTGCAGTTGAGTATGTAGGAAATTTGATCATTTTTTTAAGTCATACATTTTTTATAAGTTTTTATTATTTATGCTACAAGTTAGTTTGCAAAAGAAAATGAGATCCACATCTTAAATTTCTGCTTTCATCTCTTTTTTCAGTGCCACTAACAATTATCTTGCTCACTTTCTTAAATACATACATATTTAATGTCGTATACTTTTTTATATTAAATATATTAGATCATTTTAGCCTTAGCGAATTAATCGCAAAGTATCCAAACTTTAAAATTTTATTTTTTAACATAAACAATTACCACGTTGGTTCTTGAACCCTTTACACCGTTTTTAACATTATCAACTTATCAATTAATGTTTTTGTGATCTCACTTTTTGTGTTTCTAGATCGAAAAACAAAGATTTTCTCAAACATTAAATACAGAATACATGAATTACAATATTAGGAGATTTTATATGTCAAAAGATTTTGATTTTCAACAAATAGATAAAAAATGACAAGAAAATTGAACTAATTCAAATTACTTCGAACCTAAAAATGATTATTCATTACCTAAAAAATACATCTTAAGTATGTTCCCGTATCCAAGTGGAAGAATTCATATGGGTCATGTAAGAAACTATTCAATTGGTGATGCTATTGCTAGATATTACCGTCGGAGAGGATTTAACGTGTTTCACCCATTTGGTTGAGACGCTTTTGGACTCCCAGCTGAAAATGCAGCTATTAAAAACCAAATTCACCCTGGAGAATGAACTTACAAAAATATTCAGAGCATGGATGAAGAAATTAAAAAATTAGGTCTTTCATTTGCTTGAAATTACGAACTTATTACAGCAGATCCAAGTTACACTAAATGAGAGCAATTTATTTTCATCAAAATGTGAGAAAAAGGGTTAATTTACAAGAAAAAAAGCTCTTTAAATTTCTGTGAAGTTGATAATACCGTTTTAGCTAACGAACAAGTAGTTGATAATAAATGTTGAAGATGTGATAACGAAATTGTTCAAAAAGAAATGGACACTTACTACCTTAAAATCACTGATTATGCAGAAGAATTAGTGCAAGATTTAGAGATTTTAAAAAATCACTGACCAAATCAAGTTTTAACAATGCAAAAAAACTGAATTGGGATGAAAAATGACTTCAAAATCGATTTTACTTTAAAAACAAATGTTTCTTTAGAAAGTAAAATTTCAGTACTTGAAAGTGATTTTGAAAACATTCAAAATGCTGCAATGATTGCTATTAGTAGTAAACATCCACTTGTGCTAGAACTTATTAATCAAAATCTTTTAACTAAAGAGCAAATTCAAACAATTGAAAAAATTAATATCAATATTAATGCAAAAGATTTTTCAGAAAAATTATGCGTAGACCTTAAAATGACTGCTTTTAGTGATCAGTTAAATGATGCTCTTCCAATTTATGTAACTGATTTTGCAAGCAATAACCCTAATAAATTAGCTATGCTTGTTTCACTTGAAAACAAATCTCATGATGCTTTTGTGGAAAAAAATCAAATTAAAGTAAATACACAAGTATTTAACAAGATCAAAGCAAGTGACTTTGTTAAAGAAACACATTACAATTTAAGGGACTGAGGAATTTCGCGTCAAAGATATTGAGGAACACCAATTCCACTTATTAAGTGTGAAACTTGTGGTATTGTTCCTGAAGCAATTCAGTCGCTTCCAGTTCTTTTACCTAAAGATGTTACTTTTGACGGAAAAGGTAACCCACTTGATAAAGCTGAGCAATGAAAAAAAGTTACTTGTCCTAAATGTAAAAAAGAAGCTACAAGAGAAACTGATACACTTGATACTTTCTTTGAATCAAGTTGATACTTTTTAAGATATACCACACCAAATTCAATGCGTGATGATGTTCTTTTTGATAAAAAAGCTCTTAAATATTGAGGCAGAGTCGACGAATATATTGGTGGAATTGAGCACGCTATTTTACACCTTCTTTATTCTCGTTTCTTTACTAAAGCGCTTAGAGATTTAGGTCTTTGTGATATTAGTGAACCATTTGAAAACCTTCTTACTCAAGGAATGGTGCTTAAAGATGGTGCTAAAATGTCAAAATCAAAAGGAAATGTAGTTGAACCAAGTGAAATGATTGCTAAATTTGGTGCAGATACAACTAGATTATTTATCCTTTTTGCAGCTCCTCCTCAAAAAGAACTTGAGTGAAGTGATTCAGGAGTTAATGGTTGCTTTAAATTTATTTCAAGACTTTATAGTAAAACAGATTTAATTTTAAAAGACTTTAAGCTTTCTGATCATAGCTTTGAAAACCTTAGCTCTGAAGAGAAAAATGCACGTTACAAACTTTATTTAGGAATGAAAAAATCAATCGATACTTTCGAAGATCGCAGAAATGAGTATGCTTTTAACACTATTATTTCATGAACTATGGAAACTTTAAATGCTTATGAAAACATTGAAAATCCAGTGTTAATTAGCGAGATGTTCTATGTACTTTTAAACATCCTTGAACCATTTATCCCGCATTTTGCTTGAGAAATTTCAGATAAATACTTTAATTTAAAAAACTTAACAGATTTTAGAATTGATCAAAAAGCCTTAGAGCTTGATGAAGTTAAATACGGAGTTAGTGTTAATGGTAAATTTAGAGCTGAAATTTCAGTAAGTAAAAATGCTACTAAAGAGCAAGTTCTTGAAATTGCTAAAAAAGAAGTTGCAAAGTGACTTCAAGATAGCACAATTGTCAAAGAAATTTTTGTTCCAAACAAATTGGTAAATATTGTTATTAAATAATAAAAGAAAGGAATTTTATGACAAAGAAAAATGAACAAATATTAAATGAAGGAATTTTAGCTGATTTTGTTACAGTTAAAAGCAAATTTGTTGCGTTCCCTTCAGGAATACACCAAGTATTTGTTGAAAATGATGAAGTAAATGATATGGAGTTAATACTTAAATCATTTAAAGAAAAAGAAAACTATAGATTATTATTAGGTTATGAAGAAGAATCAGATTTTAGAATAGATGGATTAGAAAATATTAATATTAACACGAAAGCTTTATTAATTAAGCCGCTTGAAATTAAAAAAGTTAAAAATAGTAACTTATACAAAATGGTCTACCGTATCATTAGTAGTGTAAACATTACTCATCTTAGTGAAATGGTGTTTGAATTACCTAAAAAACTTTTTAAAGACTTAGTTAAAAAATGAGATATGGAGCGTCTTCTTGCTTTTGATATTGACCAAGACGAAGAAAACAACGTAGCTCTTGCTTTCAAAGATACTTGACTTGATTTAATCATTGATGATTCAAAACCTCTTTTTGAGTCATTTGATTTAGATAGCTTTTTAACTATCGTAACTCAAGTTTTAACAACTACAAATCGAAACTTTGAATTTTCAGGAGTTGGAAAAGATATTTTAAATATTTTCCAAGAAAACCTTGAAACTAAAAAACCTTATACATACCACGAAATTAACAACTTAATTAGAAAATACATCCAAGAAATCGATATATTTGTTGAAAGTAAGCAAAATAAACTTAACCAAGTTATTTCAATTTTAAACTTCATTGATACAAATGTTATTCGCGATAAAAGTAAAGCTGCTTTTAACCCTTCACTTGAATCAATTAATGCGACTATTTTTTCAATTGGTGATTTTCTTCAAACTAATCTTGAACTTGATAATGAGCTTACTGAAAAAATGAATGAAAAGCTTTCAAAACAACAAAAAGAGTTCATGCTTAGAGAAAAAATGAAAAGCATCCAAGAAACTCTTGAAAGTATGGGTTCTTCAGCAAATGAAGATGATGAGTATGCTAAAGACTTAAAAGATCCGCTTCGTGCACTTATTTACCCTTCATCAGTGCAAAAAATTATTGCAGATGAAACCAAAAGATTTTCTGAAATGATGCAAACTTCACCAGAAGCAAACATTTCAAAAACATATGTTGAGCTTCTTAAAAAATTACCTTGAAGAAAGGTCCAAAAAGAACTTCTTGACATTAATAGAGTTAGAAAAGTGCTTGATCACTACCACTATGGTCTTGATGAAGTTAAAGAAAGAATTGTTGAATATATTGCCGTTATGATTAATAGCAAAAGCAAATCTAAAGGACTTAAATTTGACTTAGATGAAAATGATGAACAAGTAGATTGAAGTCTTTTTAAAGGCGATGAAAAAGTTCATTTCTTAGATGCAGATGATAAAGCAGACTTCAATAATGTGCCAATTATTACACTTGTTGGTCCTCCAGGGACAGGGAAAACTTCACTTGCTAAAGCAATTGCTGAATCATTAAACCGTAAGTTTGTAAAAATTTCTCTTGGTGGAGTTCATGATGAAAGTGAAATTAGAGGTCACAGAAGAACTTATGTTGGAGCTATGCCAGGAAAAATCATTAAAGGAATTAAGCAAGCAGGTGTATCTAACCCAGTTGTGCTTCTTGATGAAATTGACAAAATGGCTTCAGATATTAAAGGAGATCCAGCTTCAGCAATGCTTGAAGTTCTTGATCCAGAACAAAATACAAAATTCCAAGATCACTACGTTGAGCACGAATATGACCTTTCAAAAGTTGTTTTCATTGCTACAGCAAACTACTATGAAAATATTCCTCACGCCTTAATTGACCGTGTGGAAATTATTGAACTTAGTCCATACACACTAAATGAAAAACTTCACATTGCTAAAAATCACTTAATCCCTAAAGTTATTAAGCAAAGCTACTTAAAGCCAGCTCAATTCAAAATTGATGATGAGACTTTAAAATACATAATTAAACACTATACAGCAGAAGCTGGTGTAAGGGGACTTAAAAGAATTTTAGACAAAATCGCCCGTAAAATAGTGGTAAAAGTAATTGATGATAAAAAACTTAAAGAATTTGTTGTTACAATTGATAAATTAGAAGATTTAATTGGTGTAATTAAATACAAAGAAGATGAAAAAGAAACTGAACTTGAACCAGGTACAACAAATGGACTTGCTTACACTTCAGTAGGTGGTTCAGCACTTCAAATTGAGGTAAATATTTACCCTGGAAAAGGTGAAATTAAACTTACTGGTTCACTTAAAGAAGTTATGCAAGAATCAGCGCAAATTGCTCTTACATATGTAAGAAGTAATGCTGAAAAATTCGGAATTAAAGACTTTGATTTTGAAAATTCAACAATTCATATCCACGTTCCTGAAGGTGCGGTACCTAAAGATGGTCCTAGTGCCGGTGTAACTTTCACAACTGCTATTATTTCAGCACTTAGCCAAAGAGCTGTTTCAGCTGAATATGCAATGACTGGCGAAATTACTTTAAGAGGAAAAGTATTAGAAATTGGTGGACTGAAAGAAAAATCATTTGGTGCTATCCAAAAAGGAATCAAATACATCTTTATTCCTGAAACAAACGTTAAAAACCTTAGAGATATTCCTAGTGAAATCAAAGCTGAATTAACATATATTCCGGTTAAAAAATACGACCAAATTTATGATGTTTTATTTATGCACAAAAAACCAGAAGTTGTAATTACTGAAGAGAAAAAAGATAAATAATAAAAGCAGGCATATAAGCCTGCTTTTTGCATAAAAAAGCACCAAAAGCCTTGGTGCATAGGGCTAAAAGTAGCCAAATACCTATAAAAAAGGTATAAAAAAATGGCGGAACAGAGAGGATTTGAACCTCCGCGGGAGTTGCCTCCCCTACAGTCTTAGCAGGACCGCCTCTTCAGCCTCTTGAGTACTGTTCCACGTTGCTTTATTATTATAACAAAAAATAAAGAAAACATAAAAAATTATTACTAAAAAATATATAATATAAAAATTAATAATACTAAGTATTATTAATTAATCGGAGGTGTTATGAAACAAAGACTTATTAGCGGGATAAAACCTACTGGTGATCTTACATTAGGTAACTATATTGGCGCTATTAGAAACTTTTTAAAATTGCAAGATCAATACGATTCATATTTTTTTGTTGCTGATTTACACGCTTTAACAACTGGCAGTGTAGATCCAAAAGAGCTTTTAAAAGCTAGAAAAGCAACTATTGCTTTATACATAGCTTGTGGTCTTGATCCTGAAAAAGCAACTATTTTCTTTCAATCACAAGTAATGGAACACGGAATGATGCAATGACTTTGCACTAGTGAAACTACTCTTGGTGAATTGCAAAGAATGACACAATTTAAAGATAAATCAAGCAAATTAGTCCAAAGCAATGGAACAAGTAAAGTTCCGTCAGGTCTTTTAATGTACCCAACATTAATGGCAGGAGATATTCTTTTATATGATGCAGATATTGTCCCTGTTGGTGAAGACCAAACGCAACACCTCGAACTTACGCGTAATATCGCAGAAAGATTTAATAATAGATATAAAACTAATTTCAAAATTCCTAAAGGTTATGTACCTGAAGTTGGAGCTAGAATCAAATCACTTACAGATCCTAGTGTAAAAATGAGTAAAAGTGAAAAAGGAGATAAATCAACCATTTATCTTTTAGAAGATCCAGAATCAGCTTATAAAAAAATTCTTAAAGCAGTTACTGATTCTGAAGGAAAAGTATATATTTCTGAAGAGAAAAAAGGAGTTGTAAACCTTTTAAATATTTATGCTTCTTTAACAAACATTTCACTTGAAGAAGCTGCTAAACATTTTGAACACCATAATTACAAAGACTTCAAAATTGAAGTAGCAAATGAAGTGAAAAAACTTCTTGAAAACATTCAAAAAAATTACCAAAGCGCTTTAGAAATTGTTGACAAAATTGCTAATGAAGGTGCTAAAAGAGCATCAGCAATTGCTAAAGTAAACCTTAATAAACTAATGAATAATATTGGATTATACGGAGAAAAAAATGAAAGCAAATAAACCACTTAACCACACAACAAGTCACTTACTTGCTGCTGCTATTGAAAAACTTTATCCAAACGTTAAATTAGGTTTTGGTCCAGCTACCGAAGAAGGATTCTATTATGATTTTGAATTTGAATCACCTTTTAGTGATACTGAATTAGCTAAAGTTGAAAAATTAATGAAAAAACTTGCTTCACGTAATTTAGTGATGAAACAAGTTCCTGTTAGTGAATATGATTTTACTAACAAACCATACAAAAAAGAACTTTATGATGAATTTGTATCTCAAGGAAAAGAAGTTACTTTTTATGCCTTGGTAGATCCTCTTAACAACGAAACTGTTTTTATCGATCTTTGTGCAGGTGGACACGTTGAATCAACAAAACACATTAAACATTTTAAACTTCTTTCGCTTGCTGGTGCATATTGAAGAGGAAATAGTGATAATATTCAACTTACAAGAATTTATGGAACTTCTTGAGATACTAAAGAAGAACTTGAAGAGTTTTTAGCTATCTTAAAAGACCGTAAAGAAAGAGACCACCGTAAAATTGGTAAGGAAATGAAACTTTTTACTTTCAATCCACTTGGGGGACAAGGGCTTCCTTTCTGACTTGAAGATGGAATGTACATTCATAATGAAATTCGTAAATTAATCTTAAAAATGGATCGTAAATACGGATTTACAGAAGTTTTAACACCACATTTTGGGGAAGAAAAACTTTATTGAACATCTGGACACCTTCCAATGTATCAAGAAGATATGTTTAAACCAATTGTAGTTGAGAATGAAAGGTTAATTCCTCGTCCAATGACATGTCCACACCACATTTTATGCTACAATACAGAAAAACGTTCATATCGTGATTTACCTATTAGATATAGTGAACAATCACAACTTTACCGTTATGAAAAATCAGGAGCTTTAACAGGACTTGAAAGAGTTAGAGGGATGCTTTTAACTGAAGGACACTTATTTGTGCGTCCTGATCAAATTGCTGATGAATTTAAAAGAATGTATCAACTTATTAAAGAAACACTTGAGATTTTCAAAATTAAAATTAGTTATGTTTCTTTAAGTTTAAGAGATCCTGAAGAAAAAGATAAATTCTTTGACGATGACAAAATGTGAAATGATGCTGAAAACGAGCTTAGAAAAGTGCTTAATGAACTTGGCGTAGAATATGAAGAAAAAGTTGGTGAAGCTGCTTTCTATGGGCCAAAAATGGACATTCAAATTTACACAGCACTTGGACATGAAGTAACTGTTTCAACATTACAACTTGATTTCTTGCTTCCAAAACGTTTTGACATTAGCTACACAAATAGCGAAGGAAAAGAAGAACGTCCAGTTATGATTCACCGTGGTTTAATTGGTACATACGAAAGATTTGTTGCCATTTTAATTGAACAAACTAAAGGTGTGCTTCCATTTTGACTTGCACCAAAACAAATTACAGTTATCCCAGTTAATGAAGAAAAACATCTTGAGTATGCTAAAGAAATTAATGATATGCTTTTTGATTTAGACTTTAGATCTAAGTTAGATGCTCGTAATGAACGTTTATCTAAAAAAATGCGTGAAGCACAAATGTCTAAATCTAAATTCCAAGTTATTCTTGGTGATAACGAAGTTGAAAACGGAACAATTTCATACCGTAAATATGGTGAAGAAAAAACCACAACAGTTTCAAAAGATGAATTTATTAAAATGCTTTTTGACCTTAAATTAAAATATGAATAAAAGCGAAAAAAGATACGGAAAAATAAAGAAAAATACTTTTTATATTTTTCTTTTTTCTTTTGGAATATTCTTTGCACTTCTTAGTGGCAGAGTTATTCCTTGAATTCAAATAACAGGGTTTGAACTTCCTTTATATGGACGGATTTTATCGCTGGTAATTTATCCTGCAATTTTTCTTTCAGTTGCTATTTACTTAAATTATTTTTATTCAGAAACATATGCAAAACTTCCTTCATATACAGTGTTAATAATTGGTATAGTTTCAACTGTAATGATGCTTCCTTACTTACAAGTGAGCCCTAAAAACATCATTTGAAATATTTTTCCTTTTGATACTATTGTTGTTTTTACAATCTATGTTATTCTATATTTTATAACCCTTACTTTTATTAATGATTGAATCTGCAAGCGCAAACAAAGCTTACCTAAAGGGAAAATTATTTAATTATATTGTCGCTCTTAATAAGGGCGACTTTTAATATTAATTTACCTTGATTACAGGATGAACAAGTGTAAAAAAACGTGCCTAAGCACGCTTATATCACTATTGTTCATCTGAGTTTTTAATAACTTCAGCTGCAACAATTTCATCATTATCTTTAAGTGAAATAATTTTAACACCCTTGGTATTTCTTGATGTAAGAGCAATGTCTTTAACGTTAATTCTAATTGTAATACCACTTGTTGTAATGATTAATACTTCATCACTTAATTCAACAAAACGAGCAAATACAAGGTTTCCTGCTTTTTCAGCATTAATTCCAGAAACTCCTTTAGATCCACGGTGAGTAATTCTATATTCTTCACTTTTTGTTAATTTTCCAAATCCTTTTGAACCAATTGAAAGGATAAATTCACCATCACGGTTAGATGAAGCTGAAATAACTTGTTGACCGTTATCAAGTTTCATTCCTCTAGTTCCAACTGAATTTCTTCCAGTTGCACGCACTTCTTCACCTTTGAAATTGATAATGTTTTTATCATTATTTGCAATTAAAACAATATCATCATCACCTAAAATAAAGGCTCTAACAAGTTCATCATCTTCTTGCAATTTAAACGCATTAAGTCCATTTCTACGAATGTTTTGGTATTCGCTTAATGGAGTACGCTTCATAATACCTTTTTTAGTCACGGTAGCTAAATAAGTATTTTCATCATAGCTTGGCACATCTAACATAGATACAATTTTTTCACCATTATTGGTATCTAGTGATTCAACAATGTTAATGAAAGGAATTCCTTTACTTTGTTTAGATGCTTCAGGGATTTGGTGAGCTCTAATCGAATATGCTTTACCTTTATTTGAGAACAATAGAAGGTCAGTATGGGTGTTGGTTTTAATGATATTAGAAATATCATCATCATTGTAAGTTTTCATACTTACAGTTCCTACACCACCACGTCTTTGTGTGTTGTATTCTTCGAGGTTAATTCTTTTTACATAACCGTTAGTACTGCTTGTAATAACAATATCTTTTTCAGCAATTAAATCTTCATCAGAAATTTGACCGATTGCAGAAGCGTCAATTACAGTTCTTCTTGCATCATTAAATTTAGCTTTGATTTGGTTTAATTCATCAATAATTAAGTCTCTTAATTTTTCTTCAGAATCCAAAATTGATTGTAAGTATTCAATTTCTTTTTTAAGTTCAAAAATTTCTTGATCCATTTTTTCAATGTTAAGACCTGTTAAACGACGAAGGTTCATGTCTAAAATAGCTTTAGTTTGTCTTTCGCTTAAGTTAAATCTATTTGCAAGTTTATCTTGAGCTTCTTGGTCAGTTTTAGATGTTTTAATCATTTGGACAACTTCATCAATGTTTGAAACTGCAATTTTTAATCCATCTAAAATATGAGCTTTTTCTTCAGCTTTATTTAAGTCGAATTTTAACCTTCTAGTTACAACATCTTTTTGGTGGTCTCAATAAACACTAAGAGCTGTTTTTAAGTTTATTAACTTAGGTTCTTTGTTTACAAGAGCAACCATATTAACGTTGAAATTAGTTTGTAAATATGATTTTTGGAACAATTTGTTTAATAAAATGTGAGGGTTGTAACCTTTTTTAACATCAATAACAATTCTAATTCCGTCTCTGTTTGATTCATCTCTTAAATCAGAAATACCTTCAATTACTTTATCTTTGTGAAGCTCAGCAATTTTTTGAACAATAGTAGTTTTTCTAATTGCATAAGGGATTTCCTTAACAATAATTTTTGATTTACCATTGGTATGTTCAATAATTTCAGTTTTTGATCTAACTGGAATTTTTCCTTTTCCAGTTTCATATGCATCATAAATTCCTTTAGTTCCTAAGATAATTCCACCAGTTGGGAAATCAGGCCCTTTAAGGTGTTGCATAAGCTCTTTAGTTGTAATTTCAGGATTTAAAGCAAGTGCAATAGTAGCATCAATTGCTTCGCCTAAATTATGTGGTGGAATTTCTGTCGCCATTCCAACAGCAATCCCTGATGATCCTGAAACAAGTAAGTTAGGAAATCTTGAAGGTAAAATTGAAGGTTCTTGCTCTGACCCATCATAGTTATCGACAAAATCAACAGTTTCTTTTTTGATACTTTCAAGCATTTCTGCAGCTACTTTTGACATTCTAGCTTCAGTATAACGCATAGCAGCAGCTTCATCACCGTCAATTGATCCGAAGTTACCGTGTCCATCAACAAGTGGGTAACGCATTGAGAAATCTTGCGCCATTCTAACCATAGCTTCATAAACTGAATAATCACCATGTGGGTGGTATTTCCCAAGCACATCCCCTACAATACGAGCACTTTTACGGTGTGGAGTTCCTGGGTTAAGCCCAAGTTCTGACATATCGTATAAAATTCTTCTATGAACGGGTTTTAAACCATCACGAGCATCAGGAAGAGCACGAGATACAATAACACTCATCGAATAATCAAGAAATGATTCGCTCATTTCTTTATCAATTAAAATTGGAAAAATCCCATCTTGTGGATTTTCAATAATTTGTGAACTTACTCTATATTCTTCTTTATTTTGAGGGATTTCTTCTTCCTCTTCTTCGACTAATTGCTTAGTTTTGTTTTTGTTTCCAAAAACCATTCTTTTATCTTCTTCATATTCATATTCTTCATCTTGAATTTTTAAAGAATCTAAATCTGAATCATCTAATGGATTTAAATTGTCTTTTTTGTCACCGATCATAACAAATCCCCTTTTATATAAATTATGTAATAATTTATATCTATTATACCATTTTTTGTTTTTTTAACCTAATTTGTGGGCTTTTTCAACTGCAAATTTACCCTAAAAAATTATTTTATTTTGTGCATTTTTAACGAAAATTAACGAAATTAAAACAAAAAAGAGCTCGAGGGCTGAGCTCTTTTAAAATGAAATCTAGCAATTATTATTTTTGACCTGAGCATAAGCAAGTTGCGCAGTTACATGTTTGACATGAACAAGATGCACATGTACAAACTGATTTATCTTTATTTGACATAAATATTGCCTCCTTATTGTTTCATTTGTAATTATTATAATAAAAAAGTGCATTTTTTACTTAAAAAAATAGGCAAAAATGCACTTTTTATTTTTTTGAAAATTTTTTAGAGCCTCCTTAAATGGAATTTTTGCAAGAAAAACCCTGCTTAGCAGCAGGATTTAATTATTTAAGAGCACCAAGATATCCTTTTTCAAGAGAATCTATAATTACATCGGTTTTTGATTTAGAACGGTTATGTCTATCTATAGGGTTTTTGATTCTATAGTAAACATATGCAAGAAGTTGATCGGCTCAGTAGTTTGAATTATTTGTACCATTTGATCTATTTCCTACAACAAATTCTGAATCATAACCACCTCTAGAAGCATTTTTAGCTCCCATAATTTGCATTTTTCTTTTGTTTGAATTAAGATAACTTACATATTGATTCATTTTCATACTATCTCACGCTCTTTCGTAAGCATTATAAAGTCCGAAGTTAAATGTTCCTTCAGCAGTTGAGTTTGTAGCGTTTCAGAATAAGAAATCACTAATACCAGCTTTTTCTTTTAAGAATCAAAGCGCTACAGCTGAAAGACGATACATTGCCTTATAACCTGGAAGTGTTTTGAAATATTGTGGATTAGCATTTCGATCAATTGCTACGCTCATAAGTTGTTTGTACATTGGTTCAAATAAAATACCAAGGAAGTTTTTAACTTCATCTACAAGATTGAAAATACTAATTCCTAATTCAAAGCCATAATTTGGCTCTTTAGGATCTTTAGGTTGCGCATTTGATCCACCTGAAGATGAACCTGAATTTGAAGATTCAGTTGTTTTAAATTGGAACACACCATTAAGAATTGAGTACATTCCAGTTGTTTTGCTTTTGTTGCTTCTTTCAAAAAGAAGGTTAATAAATTTAACGTAATCGTTATATCCAATAGCTTCAATAATTCCGGAAATAAGTTTTTTACGCTCCATAATTTTCTTAAGTGAGATGTTTGTTTTAGCATCATTTAAGAAAATAGACATAATTCCTTTTTTCACTTCTCTTATTAAAGCATTGAAAATATTAACTTCATTTTCAAAGTTATTAGTTTTAATGTTATTGAAGATATTATCGAAAATAATGTTAAATTCGCTATATTTATCGCTAACAATTTCTTTTAAGGTTGATTTAAGAACTCTTCTTAATACATCAGAATCGTCTCCATTATTAAATTCAATTCCATTTTCACGAAGCATTTTCACAACAATTGCGACAATTCCGTTGATAAAACGATTATCTTCACGTTTAAATACTTCTTTAATTCAGTTTTTAACTTTACCTTTCACTTCATTGCTTCTTGAGCTATTTAAGAATGCTGAAAAGGCACTAATTCAATTAGTTTTCTTACTATAAACAGTATTTGCATTGTCAACTATATATTCAACTAAAATAACAAGCACTTCTCTAATGTTTCTATTTTGAAGCGCAATTGTAAGCATATCATTAACTGATTCAGTATCACTTGCTCCAAGAAGAGCACCAATATTTAAGTCTCTAAGAACTTGACCAATTTTTTCTTCGGTGCTTAAAAGAGCATTTATTACATCACCAGCAAGGGCTTTAATGTTTACTTTATTGTTTTGAATTAATGGGTCAGTAATAATTTGTTTGAAGAAACTATAGTTGGTAATATCCATTCCTTCAAAAATGTCACGCTTGATATTTTGAATAAGTTCATCAACACTTTGATTATTTTTAAGTGTCATTGCTACTGAATTTGCAAATCGATCTAGCACACCAATTCTTTCGGCAAAATTACCAAAATCTTCAACAACGCTATTAATCATTGCGTTTGCATTAGCATTATTATTAATTTCTAAGAAGGTAAAGAATTTATTAACCATTTTCTTAACAACTTCTTTAGTTGTAGCATTTGTTAAAGCATCTTTAACAAATGCTTTTAAGTGCACTTTAAATGTTGCTTCATTATTTGAAACTTTAAGGTAGTTTTGAAGCATTTCCATAATTGAACTTGATTGATTAATTATTTCAGGGTTATTGATAATAAATTTAACTACATTTGAAATGATTTCTTTTAAGTTATTGTTTCGAATTGTTGCATTTACAACTGAAATAAAATCACTACTTGGCAGAATTTTACTGCTTAAAAACTCTCTAGTTTCAGTTCCTAAGGCATCTCAAAGAATTTGACCAAAGTTAAGCTCTTCAAATCCGTAGTCAATTAAGTTTTTAATGAAAGTAATTAAATCATTTTTATTTGAGCTATATAAATTAGTTCTTGTTAAATCTTTAAGCAGATCAATAGCTCTTGCTTCTCAATTTTCACCACTTGCAAAGGTTTTAAATTTTTCAATTAATGGAGTTAATAAATCATTTATGTTAAGGTTTGTTCCATTTTGACCTAATTTATCAAAAAGATTTTTCATTAAATCTTGAGTAAATTGAACTTTATTTTCAGTTGAAGTGTAAATTTCAAATAAGTTTTTAATTAAACTTTCTTTGTTAGTTACGTTATTTAAAATTCTTGAATATTGAGTTTTGATAATTTCAGTAGTTGCTATCTTAGCTGCAACATTTTTAAATGATTCATTATTTGCAATATCTAAAATAACTTTTTTAGTTGCTAAAGCTAAGTTATTGTTTTGGTTTGTATTTGCAAAAAGAGCTTTAATAAGTTCTTCATAACTATTTGCATTTTTAATAGCTTCAAAATTAAGGTGCACTGATTTAAATAATTCACTTAAAAGACCTTTAGCATTTTCACTACCTAAAATTGTGGTAATTAGGTTTTTAATTTGGTCATTTGTAATTGAATATTTATCTAAAAGAGTTTTTAAGCTTGGGAAATTGTTAATTAAATTGAAAGTAAATTCAGCATCATTTCCAAGTTTTGCAAAAAGTGCCTTAATTGCTTCAAAGAACACTTCGCGATGTTCAGTTCCAAGTTTTGAATTAACAATTGATTTAACAATTTGGTAGTTGTTAAAGTCAAATAAACCAAGAATTGCAGGAACTAAACCATCAGTAAATTCACTAAGGTTATTTGAGGCTAAAATCTTATCGTAAATTGTATTGAATAAACTATCTCAAAGGTTAGCTTGTTTAAGAATTGGAATAATTTCGTTTACAATTGCTTTACCAAGACGTGGAACATCAACATTTTCAAGTTCAATTCCATAATCGGTTGCAAATTTAGTAAGAATATCACTTCCAATAATACCTACTTGCTCATTTTGAACAAAGTTTTCAAGAAGGTTTTTAATGTCGCCTTTAAGTGATCTTAAAACATCTTTTTTACTTAAAATTCAGTTAATTAAATCATTTGGGCTATTAATGTAATCAATTCATCTTGTATCATCAATAATTAAAGCAATTGCTTTTTTAACAATGTTATTAAGCGAATCTTGAGCTAATAATTCTCTAACTGTATTAGCAAGGTTAACTCTATTTGTGTAAGCTAAAATTGGTGATGAAGAATCGATTCTTTGGATTGCTCCAATAACAAGATTTGCAATTACTCCTTCTTTATTTAGACCCACAAATAAGTCTTGAAGGATTTTGATAAAGGCAGCTTTGTTGTTTTTAATAAAACTAAGTTCAAGCAGTTTATCAACTAAAGCTCTTGGATTTTTGGTTACTTTATCTACAAAAATATCTTTAATTGCACTTGGAATTTTAGTAATGATTGAAAAGGCATTTGTTTTATTAGCTTTTGCTTCATTAGTGATTTGCACAATTTTGTCTAAGATTGGGTTAATTAAGTCAATTTGATTTAAAACAGTATGCAAGTTATTTGAAATATCTCTAAGTAAGCGATCAACATTAGCATTAGTTACATCAACATGATATGTAGTAAGCGTGGTTTTTAAGAAACTGTAAATTTTTGAAGTAACTTGAGTTTGAGTAGTTAAGTCATTGATTAATTTCTTTAAATCTTCTGCTATTGAATTAATATCAATAATTTCAAATAATTTATTTGAAATGTCATTATATGAAGTTACGTTGGCAAATTGATCAGCTTTTAAAAGCACTGATTTAATGGTTTTATTAATGATATTTTTAACGTTAACGTTATTTAAAATGTAAACAAGTAATTCTTTTGTTTCATTTTCAGGAAGATATTTAGCGATTGTATCTTTAGTATCTTGTCCAAGTGAGTTAAAGATTTTCTCAACAAGTTCTTCTTTGTTGCTATTAATGAAGATGTTTTCAACAATTTTAACTAAGTCGTTTTTATTTTCAGTAATTAATCTACTTGTAGCTAAATCTTTTACAAGGGCAACCACTTTAGATTCAGTTTGTCCAGCTTGCACAAAGATGTTTTGAAGTCCATTTAATAAACCAGTTACTAATGAAGACGCATTAAAGCTAAGTCCATTTGAACGAATTGAAGCAACAATTGTTTCGAAAGCAAGATCTGAAATACCAATGTGTTTATCTAAAATGTCATATAAACCAATTAAGTTGGTAATTAACCCATCAATATTTGAAACTCCAGCAAGGTATGGACGCACGTTTGAATTATTAAGGAAGTTTTTGATAATGTTTTTAATAATTTCTTTTACATCTGATTTTTGGAGAAGTAAGTTGAAAATTTGTTTAATATCAGGTTTAATTAAAGCTATAAAATCATTATCAGAAACGATTGCTTTAGCTAATTCATCATATGAATAAGTGTTTTTGTAAATATCAACGTTGTTAATGATTCTGGTAGCAGCTTTTTTGAGAAGCAATTTAACTTGAGAGCTTTGAAGAAGTTCTCTAACTACATTTTTAAGTTTGTTTCCATCAGCTGAAAGTTGCTCAGCTATTGAAGCAAAATTAATTGCTTCAAGAATTTTCTCGATATTTTCGTTAATGTAGTATTTATCAATTAATTTATTTGCAATATTGCTAAGCTCAGTTTTGTTAGTTGCACTTCAGATATTTGAATTTAAAATAGCATGCACTATTGAGTAATCTTTAAAGTCGATAATTTGACCAAAGATTTCTTTTGATACATTAATTAAGGCATCAAAGTTTCGAATTTCACTCTTTCTAGCATTTAAAGCAACCATGAATTTTTTAATAAGTGAGTTAGATTTATCTACATAAATAATGTTTTTAACAACATCCACAAGTCCATTACCTAAAGAAGATGAAACTGTGAAGTTAAATCCATTATCACTAAGAAGTTTATTAACTGTTTTAACAATTGTTGCACTTAAATTATCGCTTGTTAAGATTGCTTTAACTAATTTATCAACTTCACTTGATAAATTAAGTAAATCACTATCACGTAAAATAGTTGCAATTAATTCTTTTGGCTCATTAATTAACGGAATTCATGAATTATTTCTAAACCCAAAGTTAATAATTGATTCAATAATTGCATTTGTATTTTCATTTGAAAGAGCTTGATTGACTAATGATTGAGCATTAGTTTTATCAAGGTAGCTTCAAATTTGAGAATTATCATTAACAATTGCATTATTTAAAATCTGAGCTAAGCTTCCATTTTTAATTGCTTTATTTAAGTAGAATTTAAGAATTTTCTTAAGGTATTCACGGTTTGAAGTAACAATTTGTGAATTAAAGATTTTTTCAATAAAGCTTGCAGGATTTGCATTGAATTTTTCAAGGAGCTTTTCTTTAATTAAACCAGGAAGTTTTTTGAATTCTTCTGAAGGAGTGTTGCTTACTTTTGCTTTTTCAAGCACGTTAAAGACAGTGTCAAATAAAGCGTCGTAAATTCCTAACTGCTTAGCAAGCGGAATGATGTTATCAACCGCTGAAGAAACTAAGTTATATGAAGCGCCATTTTCATAAACTTCAAATAATTGTGATTGAAAGACATTATTAGCAACATTTTTGATAATGTTTTTAATTTTGTTATCTCCAAAAACACTTTCAATAATAGCTTTAGCTTTTTGTTTGTATTCTAAAGGAGCAGCATTATTAACTAATGCTTTAATAATTTCTTCAAAACTTGTAGCATTTGCTATTGAGTCAAAGTTATTGATGGTTTTAGTAACTACATCAAAAACAATATCTTTAAATGAAGCGTTATTAAGCACAAATTGGCTTAAAATTACAACTTCTTCTTTAGTTGCATACTTGCTAATTTCTTCTTTAAGAGAAACTGGAAGAAGATCATAAATTTTCTCAACTTCTTCAGTTGTATCTAAAAAGTGGTTGTAAATGTTTTTAACAATTTGAATTAAGTCATTTTTATTTCTTGAAACAAAGCTATTGTTAAGCAATTTAAACATTTTAAGCATTGTAGCTTCGGTTTGGTTATTGTCAAATAAATCATTAAAGGCAAGCTTAATTTTTCCAACTAAATCGTCTAAAGTATTTGCTCTACTATCATTTGCAAATGTAACAAGGGCACTAAAAACACGGTTTACAATGTCAAATTCTTCTTCAGATTGAATAATTAAGCTAATTAAATCTGAAATAACTTGTTCTTTATTAGTTGTATTTTCAAATACTCATGAGTAGCCATTATTTAAGGTATTAAGAGCGATTCCTTTAATTAATTTAGTTGTAAATGGATCTTTTAATTTTTCCTTAATTAATGGTTTTAAGTTCGCTTCAAGTAAGTTGATTAAGTCTGCATTTTTAACAACTTTTAAAAGAAGTTCCTGGTAGCTATTTGCACTTGCAAGATCAGCAGCATTATCAGTTGAAAATTCAACTACTTTTAAAAGAACTGTTTTAGTTTTAGGATCCTTAATTAGATTAAGTACAAACTGGTTAAGTTCAGAAACATTTACATTTAAGCTACTTGCAACACCATTTAAAAGGCCATTATTAATTCAAGATTCAAGTTTTGGATGAGCAATAGTTTGATTTACTAAAGCGCTTAAAAGCAACTTAGCATCTTCTTTATTTGCGCTGAAAAATTCTGAACTTAAAATGCTTTTCATTAATGAGTAATCACCAAAATTAATAATTGTTCCAAGTTGATTTTTAACTTCATTTAATGAAGCAGTTAAATCACTACTTTCTTGTAATTTGTTAAAGAAAATATCAACAGCTGAATTAATAATTCCTTTTTCATTAGCAATTTTAATTAATGAAGTAGAAAGTTTTAATAAACCATCATCATATTTTTGATCTTCAAAGTTGTATCCATAATCGCTTGCAATTGTTTTAAGTAATTTAACAAAGCTACGGTTGAACGTTCCATTATTTAAAATTTTAGCTACAAGTGGTTGTCCATGTGCAACAACAGCATCTAAAACACCTTCGGTTCTTAATATTGCAACAATTAATTCGTTTGTGTTATTAATTGAACTAGCTCAATTAGTATTTAAAATAAGCGGACGGATGATATCTTTAATTAAAGCGTGGAAATCTGGATCAAAAACAGCATCAGAAACTAAAAGTAATAATTCGTCTCTATCAACATATTTGCTTATTGATGGGCTATCAATAAGGCTTGGAAGTTTTTCTCTTAAGAAATTAGAAATAGTTCCTGTATCAATTAAGCGTTCATAAACTGAAATTGCAATGTTGGCAAATGCTTCTTTATTGTTAGCAAATACTGGACGCTTAATGAATTTAACAAAAAGATCAATTGGATTATTTGAAAGTTTACTTTGCACAATCTGTACAATTCCGTTTGTTAATTCACTAAGATGATCAACTGGACTATTTTGAGCATGCATTTGTTTAAGGTTTTCTACTAATTTATCAATTACTGGGTCAACAATACCTATTTCCTTAACAATTGGGTTAATTTGACTGCTAAGTTCAAATGCGAGCTTTTGATAAATTGGAAGTTCTGCATCAAGTCCAATCGAAGTTATTGATGAAAGAATGATTTGACGGTAAATTTCATTAGTATTATTATCATTTAAAATTGAGTGAATTAATGGTTTTAATTTACCTGTAACAAAGTTAATATCTACTTTCTTAATTAACTTGTTAGCTAAATCTTTGCTATCTGTGAAGTTTTTAAATACATCAAAATTATCAATTAATGTGTGAGCTAAGTTTTTAACAATATCACGAGCTTCATTTTCAGTAAAGATAAAATCTACAAAACTAGCAAGTGATTCAGGAGCTACAAAACGTTCAATAACTGATTTAATGTTTTCTGGCAGAATTGATAAAGCTAAATTACCAATTGGAAGAGCGCTAGTTTTGTTCATTAAGTTAGTTACAAGTTGTTTGAGTGTAGTTTTATTATTTTGAATAATATTACTTGCAGCAAATCTACGAAGCATATCTCAAAGTTTTTCTTGATCAATTTCACCTTTGAGGCCAAATGATTTCATAAGTCCTTCAATTGCTGAATCACTAAAAAGTTGATTTACCCTTTCAATACCATAGTATTGAACATTATTAAGAAGGCTTTCAAGAATATTTGGAATTACATTTAAGTTTTTGATATCTTGAAGAACAAAATCTTTTATTGGGTTATATAAATTTGTAATTTGCGCTTTGCTAATATTTGTATGCAACTGGTTTGTAACTAATCATTCATAAATAAAGTCAATTAATAATGAATTAATTTTTGGATTTGAAAGAACAGTGATAGCAAAAGAAGAAATTAAACTTGATAATTCTTTATTAGCTTCAGGATCTTGAGTAAAGGCAGTTAAAAGTTCATTATATGTTCTTGCTTGAGCAAATCTTTCGTTGTTATTAACAAAGTTAGAAATTAAATTATTAACAATTTTTGGAAGATTTTCATTGCTTAATACTTCAGTGATGAATTTTGTAATAAATTCACGATCAATTCCGTATTTTGAAACAATTGGTTCGAGTTTATCACCAATGTAATTGGTGATTTGATTTTTATAAATTCTTAATCCATTTTGGAAAATTTCATTAATTGCTTGAATTACATCAGTTTTATTTTCAGATACAAGTGGGCTACCTGCGATTGCAGCTACAAGCCCAATGATATTTTCTTCATTAATTGCAGAGCTTATAAGAAGTGCAGGGAGCTTAGAAACTTGAATTTTTCCATCTTCTCTGATGAATTTTTCAAGTCCGCTTTGGAAGTTAAATAAAGTATTTTTTAAAAATCCACTTTCTTTAATAGCTTGGACAAAGTGCTCTACTCCGCTAATTTCGTTTGGATATTGCTTTTTAAGAATGTTTTTAAATAATCCATTTGGGTCAAGTTGACGGTAGTAATCTGAACTTGTAATAAAATTAATAACTTCTTGAGATAATTGTCTAAAAAGATTTGAAAGGCGAGCAATTCTATCACCATAGTTGTGATTATCTCTAAATGAAGCAACGTATCTTTCGTATTTATCTTCATTATCTAAGTATGCTTGCGAACTTGCTCCGATAATATTGGTTGGAGTATCACTAGGTTCAATTTGATAACGAGCATATTGAGCATCATCACTTAAGAAAGCTTGAGTAAATCCAAAGTCTCCACTTTCATAATCTGCTATTTTAAAACTTGGATTAGTAATTTTTAAATAAATATCCATTGCCATTTTTTTGTACCCACGTGTATTGGTATGGATATCAAAATAAATGTTTGAAAAATCAAGTGATCTTGGATTTCAATATTCTTGGTTGTATGAATCAATGTAATTTACACCTGAATTACGCGCAATGTTTTTAAGTCCACTATTTAAAAATTCTAAAAAGAAATCTAAAGGACTAAATTCAATCATTCCACCAAGAAGATCACCAACAAGGTCATCAATCATTTGTTTTAAACCAAGGAATGGCATTGGATAACCAATGATGTTGATATTTGCTTTAGGAGCAAGGGCTTTAAGGTTTGCAATAAGTGTTGAAAGACGCTTTTTAGCTTCAGGTAAGCTTGTTTTAAAGATAGAGTTAACAAACTCCAAAACGCTTCCATAAGAAGGGTTTTTTGATGTTAAATTTGCAAACACTTCTTTAAGGTTGCTTTTTGATGCAGCTTTAAAAATTAAATAGAATAAATCATTAGCACCAATTGAAAGAGTAACTAAGTTTGCATTTTTTAGTTGCTTTTTCATTTCATTAACTTTTTCTAATCCATTTTCTCCAAATTTTCCAATCACTCTTGCATTATTTGCTAAATGATCTTCATAATCCATTCCAAGAAGATTGATTCAATCTATTGCAGTAGCTCCAGAAAAAGAATAGTTTTTATAAAATTCTACTCTTGAATTTTGGTTAAGTAAACGAGCTAAAAAAGATGAATAAGATACACCTGTAATTTCACCATTAACAAGTTCTCCTTGGTAATCTTTTGGTAATGAACCATCAAATCCTGCAGCAATTGAATCACCAATAGCCACATATCTAATTTTTTGATTCTTTGCAATAAATAAATTAGACTTTTCTTTTTCAATATTTTTATTTTCAAAAGAAATTACTGGATCTGGTACAGAATTTGCATTATTTTCTTTTTTGAAAACTGGTTCATCACTAGGAGCATCATATCCTTTGTGTTTTTCTCCTCAAGTAATTCCAGGAATCTTTGTATCTTCACCACCTTTTGGGATTGGTTTAGAAGAACCTGGAGCACTACATGAAGCTAAAAATGAAGTAGCCCCTAGTAAAGCTATAAGTGTCGAAAAGATGTACTTTCTTTTTGCTTTTTTTGCCATAATTTCCTCCTCTATATATTTTTATAAAAATATATAGGACTTAAAAATAATATTACTATTATATAGTAATATTGAGCAAAAGAAACTTTACAACCCTTTTTGAAAATTATTTACAAAAATACTTTTATGCCTATAAGCAAGGTATAAAAGTATAAAAAGCACACCACTAAGGTGTGCAGGTAAGTAAAAAGTTAAAGGTTTTTATATGGTACTTTTGTCTTTTTGAGTAAAAATTTAAACTCTGGTAATTTAGCTTGAAGAAGCTCTAAAAGGTGATAAGCAAACACTTCCTCATCAAGATGCGGAATTTCTAAAATAGGAATTTGGTTTTGATTAAAGGCGATTCAATCGCTTCATTTAAAATCGCTACTAACAATTAAATCAATCCCTTTTTGAGCTATTTGAGTAATTTCTCCAATGTATCCGCTTCCGCTTAAAAAAGCAATTTTTTCAATTGGTTTATCAAAGTTTTGAGTTTCAACATTAGTTCTAAACTCGCTTAAATTAAGGTTGTTTTTAAGTCTAGTAACCACATCATTAAAGCTTGTTTTAACAGTTGCTAAAGCACTATATGATGGTGATCCATAGTTATAAAAATGCTCTCAGCCAAGATATCTTAATATTTGATATGAAGTTCCGTAAATGTCAATATCGTAATTAGTATGCATCGCAAATCCACTAATTCCATTTTGGAGCATTTTGCTTGCAAGTTCTTTTTTATATGGTGCTTTAATTCATTCTAATTCCCTTGTTTTTTCAAAGAAAAAAGGGTGGTGAGTTAAAATGACATTGCACTTATTTTCAATAGCAAAATCCACCACTTCATTAGTGATGTCAATTGCAATAACAGCTCCAGTAAATTTTTTATTTTGGTTAGCTTTAACACTAAGACCAGAAGGGTCTCAAATTTCTTTTCTTTCAAGCGGATAAAGTTTATTTAAGAAAGCTAAAAATTCTCTAACACGCATAATTATGGACGGTAAAGATCTTTAAGTTCTTTACTGTGTTTTCCGTTTTTAAGCTTTCTTAAAATTTTGTTTTCAATTTGACGAATACGTTCTTTTGAAACACCATTTCTTTCTTTAGCAAGTTCTTCAAGTGAATGCACACGGTATTTTTCACCATTTTCATCGAATCCAACTCCATAACGCTTGCAAATAAGCTCACGTTCATCTTTTTCTAAATCAGCTTCTAAAATACGTTCTAAAGCACTTTGAAGCTCTTCTTGAGCAGCATGATCAGTTGGAGAAATTACGTTATCATCTTTAACAAAATCACTAAATGATGAATCATTTTCTTTACCTACTTGTTTATCAAGAGAAATTGGGTCAATGTTGATTTTTCTAATGTAACGCACTTTTTCAGCAGTAAAGTTTTTGTCATATCTTTCTGCAATTTGCTCATCAGTTGGTTCATGTCCAAGCTCTTGTTGAAGCTCACGTTCAATTTTAGAAATTTTGTTAATTGTTTCTACCATATGCACTGGCACACGGATTGTTCTAGCTTGGTCAGCTACAGCTCTAGTAATTGCCTGACGAATTCATCAAGTAGCATATGTTGAAAATTTGAACCCTTTTTGAACATTATATTTAGAAACAGCTTTCATAATTCCGGCGTTTCCTTCTGAAATAAGGTCGATAAAACTAAGTCCACGGTTTTTGTACTTTTTAGCATTATTAATAACTAAACGTAAGTTTCTTTGGATAAGTTTATCTCTAGCTCTTTTACCTCTAAATCCACCTTTTTCCATTTGTTCAGCTAATTGACGCTCTTCATCAATTGTTAAGAGTTCTCCATATTTACCAATTCAACGCATGTATCATTTAACAATGTCATTTGTTTCTGTAAGTTTATTTGAAAGGTTTTTCTTTTGTTGAGTTTCTTCTTCAAGATGCACTCCACCTTCGTGAGTATCAAAAGTAAGTGAGCTAAGATCTAAGTCTAAATCTGAATCATCACCGTGAAAATCTAAAATGTCTTCCTCATCTTCTTCTTTTTCTTCATCATCTTCATCTTCAGAAGATTCTTCTTCATTGTAATCTTCAGGAGAATAATCTATGTTGTCATCTTCATCACTAAAATCGTCTTCAAAATCTTCATCTTCAAAATCTTCGCTAAAATCTTTATCATCTAATTCGTCTAATTTGTCTTTATCATCTGAATCACTAAAAATTCCAGCATTTTTCTTAAAATCATCAAGATCTGTATCATCGAAATCACCTTCATCAAAGTCGTTTTTAACAATGTCTTCAGAAATTAATCTTTCTAAAAAATCATCATTATCTTCAGTAATTTCCATTTGATTTTTTAAAAGAAAATCAAACACTTCTTCTTGCGAAAGGTGTTTCTTTTTCTTTTTCTTAAGTTGATCTTTTAATAAATCAACAACTAAATCATATTTTTTATCCATTTTATTCTCCTTTTTTCTCATCGCTTTTCATTACAGAAATTGCTTGGTACAATCTTTCACCTATGAATTTAGTGTTCATATTAATTTGGGTCAATTTCTCATTTTTAATTTCAAAAGCTTTAATACTATCTTTTAAAATTAGGTTTAATTTATTTTTGATGTGATTTCTAAGCACATTTAAATCAGTAACGGTTTTAACTTCTTCACTAAGTGAGTTATTAATTTTGATTTTTAAATTGGAAGTTTGCTCAAAGAAATCAATGTTTTCATAAATTCTTTCAAAGCTAGGATTATTAAGTTTAAATTCACTAATTTTTCTTTCTAAAAGTTGTTCCACGCTTTGAAAAAGCTGGTGAATTATATTTTCATATTCAGGTGAAAAATTAGCATCTAATTTGAACTTACAAAACATTAATAAGTTTTTATATGTTTGCTTAAGCAGTTCATCAGTTGAAAGTTGATCGTCTCACATAAAAGCTTCCTCATAAATTTCTTTAGATTGAAGCTCATTTATAAAAAGTTGTAAGTAAGCATCATTACTTAAACATCTAATTAATAAAGTAAGCCGATTGTCCATGACGATAAAATCTTCAAGTTCATTAATGACTTTTTCAGTATCTCAATTATCATTTATTCTTCCGTGAAATTGGGGTTCAAATTCACCAGGGACATATTCAGGAATATACCCAAGAAGTTGGTCTTGATCATAACTAATTGGATCATTAATGTAAAGATCGTTTTCTTTATAATCTGAAAAGTTATTTGAAGCTTGAATTTGATTTTTCTTTTCAAAATCAAATTCAATATCATAATTAAAATCTTTTTTAACTAAGTTAATTAAGTATTTAATTTGATCACTTTGAGCATTAGCAAAAATTCGCATAAGCTCGCTAGCAAATAATTTAATGTTTGAATATTCAGGTGAAACATCTAAATTGTGCAAGATTTGCAACTTACGATACACAAAATCAATTGCAGAGCAGCGGTTATTGAAAATTAAGTTAATCAAATCATCTCTTCCATTTTGATGGTGATGAAGAATTTCATCTGCATCTTTTTCAAAGTTGTTTTCAATAACAAAAACTTCCATCCCTTCTTGAAGGATTAATTCAACTGAGCGAATAGTAGCTTTTAAACCGGCTGTGTCATTATCAAAAAAAAGAACAATTTTGTTGTTTTTAAGCGAGCTAAGGTGTTGCTTAGTTAAAGCAGTTCCCATAACAGCTACAACATTTTCAATTCCAGCCTTATAACAAGCAATAGCATCCATAAATCCTTCAACAATAATTACTTCTTTAAGTTGTTGGATTTTGTTTTTAGCGTTATGGTAGTTATAAAGAATTTGTGATTTGTTAAATAATCTAGTCTCAGGTGAATTAATGTATTTGGCATTTTCACTTTTAGCAAGCGCACGAGCACTAAAACCAACTAAGTCACCATTGTTATTTCTAATTCCAAAGGTAATCCGATTTTTAAAAATTTCATATAGCTGCGGATTAATAAGCCCAGCTTTAACAAGATCTTCTTCAGAGTAGTTAAATTCTTTAGCTTTATTGATAAGTTGATTTTCTGGTGCATATCCAATGTCAAATTTATTTAAAATAATTTGATTATCTAAATGTCTATTTTTTAAAAAGTTTTTAATGTTTGGATCGACACTTTTAATAAGCTCAAATTTATAAAAAGTATTAATTGAATTTAAAAGTTCAATAATTTCGGTATCTTCAGGATTGTATGAATAACCTTGTTTGTTAAATTGTTTTAAATTAAGCTCAATTCCTTGCATATTTGAAAGTTTTTCTAATGCTTCATAAAAAGTTATCCCTAATTTTTTCATCAAGAAGGTGGCGCTATTTCCACCTTCGTTGCAGGCAAAACATTTGTAAATTCCTTTTTGCTCATTGACGGTAAAACTTGGGCTTGAATCACTATGGAATGGACAAAGTCCAAGGTAGTTATTTCCTTTTTTAGTTAAACTAAGAAATTCGCCGACTACGTCGACGATTCTTGCATTTTTAATAACAGAATCAATGATTTCTTTATTTACGTTTTGCACTATATTTTCCTTTTAAAAATTAAAAATAGTTTTTTAAATCACTAATGTTGATTCTAATTTGTTCCATTGAATCACGATCACGAATTGTGATTTGGTTATCTTCTAAAGTATCATAATCAATTGTTAAGCAGTAAAATGTACCAATAGCATCTTGACGACGGTATCTTTTACCAATTGAACCAGCTTCATCATAAGTTACTGAAATTCCTGCTTCAACTAATTGATTAAAAATTTCTTTAGCTTTTTCATTTAATTTTTTAACAAGTGGTAAAACTGCAAATTTATATGGAGCAATTTGTTTTGGGAATTTCATTACAACACGAGTATCATTTTCTGAAAGAGTTTCAATGTAAGTTACATCACAAATAACTGCAAGCATTAAACGATCAAGTCCTATGCTTGGCTCAATAACGTATGGAATGATTTTTTCATTACTTTGAGGATCTAAATAATCAAGCGATTCTCCAGTTGCTTCCATATGTGATTTTAAATCGTAATTAGTACGGTTAGCAACTCCTAAAAGTTCACCTTGACCAAATGGGAACTTAAATTCAATATCAGTAGTTCCTGCTGAATAGTGAGAAAGTTCTTCAGCTTCGTGTGGTCTAATTGCAATGTTTTCTTTTGAAATCCCTAATTTTTGCACAAAGTTGTAAGCTTTTTGAACATAATAATCAAATCAATAAGATGCTTCTTCAGGTTTAGTGAAAAATTCTAATTCCATTTGCTCAAATTCTCTAGTTCTGAAAATAAAGTTTCCTGGAGTTACTTCATTTCTAAAACTTTTTCCAACTTGACCAACTCCAAATGGTAATTTAGCACGCATTGTTCTTTGTACATTTTTAAAGTTAACAAAGATTCCTTGTGCAGTTTCAGGACGAAGAAAAATTCTAGATTTGCTATCTTCAGTGACTCCCTGGAAAGTTTCGAACATTAAATTAAATTTCTTAATATCTGTTCAATTAGTTTTAGCACCTTCATATTCATGCACATTTGCAACTAAAAAATCTCTCATTTGATCAAAAGTCATTTTTTCAGGAATTAAACTTGGATCAACTTCTTGAATTAATTTATCTGCTCTATAACGTTTTCCGTTAACTTTGTTTTCAATAAGCGGATCGCTAAAATTTGAAACGTGTCCACTAGTTACTCAAACATTTGGATTCATTAAGATTTTTGAATCAATTAAATAGTTAGCAGATTCTTTTGTTATAAATTCACTTTTTCATTGAGCTAAGATGTTGTCTTTAAGTAAAGTTCCAACAGGTCCATAATCTCATGTATTAGAAAGACCACCATAAATTTCGCTTCCTTGGAAGACAAATCCATTAGTTTTTAGGTGGTTAACAAGGTCTTGCATATTAAATTTATTCATAGTTATCTAATTTTACCACTTTTAATAAAATTTATTTTATTAAATAAAAAGCAAAATAACCCGCTTTTTGCGAGTTATTAAATAAATTTGCTTATTAAATTGTGTTTCCTGTGAAAAGTAAGATTAAGATAACAACTATTAAAATTAAGTAACCGATACCTAAAAGCATAAATGCGAATCAATCTCAAATTCATGATCCTGATTTTACAACTACTTTTTCCCCTTCTTTTTCCACAACTTTCTCTACAACAACTGGTTTTTCTACTTCTACAACTTTTTCAACTTCAACGATTTTTTCTACAACTTTTGCAGGTGATTCGTTTTCAAAAATTACTAAGTTTGTTGAGTATTTAGGTGCTTCTTTAACAAAAACTGCATATGGATAATCTTTTTCTTCAACAAATCCAACATGGTGTTTTCCGTAAAGAACGTATGATGTTGATTGTGAAAGTTTTAAGTTTGTTTTTGAGCAACATTTTTCCTCAAAATAAAGTGATGTAGCAGGTGAATAAGTAATAGAATCATCTTCTTGCACATTGCTTAAAATTGTTTGCATTGATTTTTTAAGTGATTTTTGAACAAGTTCATAAACGTGTTTGTGTTCTGTGTTTTCAAATTCACTTTCAAGTTTGTCAAATTCTTTTGCAGCAGCTTCTAAGTTAGCTTCAATGTGTTTAAAATCTTCTAATGAAGTTTTAACTGGTGATGAGTATTTTTGAGCTACTGATTCTAATTTTTTAGCATATAAAGCAAAAGCTTTTAATTGTCCCATTTTACATAATTCAGCTGAATATGTATATTTAACTTCTTCAACAGTTGGTTCTTTAGCTTCAACAACTTTAACAACTGGGACTTCAACTCTTTCAACAACAACTTCTTTTTCTACCTTAACGATTGTTTCAGGTTCAACTTTTTTAGTTCTTCTTACTTTAACAACATCATCTTTTGGGAAGTATGTTTCGTGATTTTTAATAATTTTGAAATCATTTAAAGTTGATAAGTATTTCTCAGCTTCATTTTGGTTTCTTTTTTCTGTTTCAAGGTTTACAAATAATTCTTGAGCAGCATCTTGTAATTTAACACCACCATCGTATTTGTCAACATTAATTTCAAAAACTTGTTCTTGTTGATTTTCTAATTTTTCAGCAAGAACGCTTCCACCTCAAATTCCTTCTTCTGTGTGAAATCATGTAACACAATCATATCCAAGTGCTAAAAATCAGTTCATTGCATCTTGACGAGTTTTAAAAAGTGCAAGTGGTGAATCAACTTTTGGATGTTTCAATGCTCAAGGATAATTTTTATCCTTGGTTGGTTTGTATAAACATTGTAAACGTTTCATTTTGGCTCCTTTGAAATTTACAATTAAAATAAAGATTTAAATCATAAAATTTTATATATTTTTTATTCTTGTTCTATATAAAAAGAATTATAGATTATTTTTACTAAAATTCCCATAATACAAGCAAAAAAGTTATTTTTTCACATTTTTAGAGTGTTTTCTTGAAACAAAAACAAATAGTTCTATTTTTAAGGCTTAAAAGTTTCAAAAGTAAAGCAAAGCATAGCTTCTGCATTTGATTTCTTTTTAAAAAAATGTAAAAACATTATAATTAAAATTATGAAATATAGTAAAAATGAAATAATTACAGGGAAAGTGAAAAAAGTTTTTCCTAACAATATAATTGTGGTGGATAAAAACGAATTAGAATACAACATTGTTAAAAAAGAAATTTCTGATAAAAAGCAAATTAATGTAAAAAACACTTTTAAAGTGGGTGAAGTTATCAATTTTGTGTTTCTTTTTTACAATAAAGAAAAAAATATGAGATATGGTAGTTTTAAGAAAAATCATCCTAATTTTGGAAAAAATAATAACAACTTTATGTTAAAAGCCACAAGAAATGGGTTTAAAAATTTAGAAGCTTTTAATAAAGCGACATTTAAAAAGGTAAAAAATGATAAAAATTAAATCAAAAAATCTTTCTTTTGAAAATGAATTTTTCAAAGAAGATAAATTCAAGCAATCTAATTCTTTAATTGAAAAATTACAATCGCTTGATTTTAAAGGGTCTGAATATTTAGCTTTTAATGACATTGCTTTAAATTTTGCAGTTACTGGAATTGATAAAATTATTAATTTCTGTAATTACTTATATGACCAAAAAATAGAACAATTAATCATTTTAACCACTTATGAAATTCGTCTTTCAGTTGAAGCTGCTTTAGAATTTCTTTATTCTAAAAACGATATTAATAAAGAACATAAAATCAAGTTAATTTTCATTAATGAATTTGAATCTTATGAATCAGTTAATGAAAAAATTAACCATTTCTTTAACAATATTTCAAAAAGAAAAATTCGACTTTTATTCATTGATAATTTCAATAAAAACCAAAAACTTAGACAAATTAGTTCCTTTATTTTGAACCGTTTAGCTACTATTGCTAGCGATTTCCTTGTTAAAAAGTATATTTACTATATTGGTAAAAAAAGATCTTATAAGATTTTTGAAAACTACAACCTTCCTATTCAGAACGTATTAATCGCTTCTGAAGATACAAATAATAATTATCCGCTTTTTTCTGAAGTTTCATTAGTGCTACTAGCTACTCAAGGAGTTAATGTAGCTAAGCTAATTCAGGGGTATAAAAACATTACTGATAATTTATTTAAAGATCAAATTTATGACAAAATAGCTATTGATATGTCAATTTACTATAGTGTTATTACCGATTTAAATTCCAAGTCATATTGCCCGGATTTAAACTTATTTATTGGTTATGATTCGAATCTAACTAAAAGCGTTAAATTAGCAGCTCATTTATTTAATAAAAGCACTCTTTCTAAAAACTTATATAATGATGCTGTTACTCTTTCAGAGCAACTTCCAATTTTAGGGCAAAGCATCATATCAGGCGAAAATAACAAAAGCATTATTTATTTTAGGTTTAAAGAGAAAAAATACAACTATCAGCTCTCTTCAATTGTTAATGATTTTGAATTCCCAATTAAATATGAAAAATTTACAATTGAAGAAATTAACGAACAATCTTTTAATGTTTTTAACAATTATCTAACTTCCTTTAATGATTTAGTCCAAACCATTGAACTTGAAATTGATATTAATGATGAAGTTAATTTAGGTGAGTTTTTTGGTCTGCTTTACTGATGCAAAATTTTATATTGCATTCAGCAAGACATTGATCCATTTAAATAAAAATCCTCTTGGTATTAAGAGGATTTTTATTTAAACATAAGTATCGAAAAGTTCATTGACCAAACTTTCATTAACTTCTTTACTTTCTTCAATTTTATTTTTAAGTTCGGTTCTTTTTTCAACACTTTGCTCAAGTTTATTTTTACTTTCAGTAATGTTAAAAAATGATTGAATGGTTACTAAAAAAGTAATAACCGAAGAAATAACTGCAATAGCGACAAATAAACTCATTGTTTGAACAGGTAAAACGTTGTATCTAATTGCATAAAGGTTTAAAATAATTGATGAAGCTGAAATGATTATTGAAATTAGACTCATGCTTATAAATAAAAAACGGCTACCGTTTCTTTTACGCTTAATTTTCTTAAGTATTGAGAAAATTCTATCCTTGTTTTGTTGTGTCATATTCTACCCTTAATTCATTTAAATAATCAGTGCTAAAGCGATCATAAGAAACTATCTTTGTGACTCTTTTGTATAAAATGTAATCACGAGTTTTTTTATCCACATCAGAATAATAAATTTCTTTACCTTTATATAAGGTATATTCAATGTTGATTTTTTGAATCCTATTTTTAGCATCATTAAATCTTTTGTTAATTAAGAAAAATGAAAGCAGTCCTGAAATTAAAGCTACAACTGAGTTGATGATAGTTGTGGAAATTACGTAGTTAGTTCCATTATTAAATCAACTTCTGTATGGATTTACCATATCATTAGGATACTTGACAGTTCCGGCAATAAAAACAGTAGCAATAATTGCAATCGCAAGTGCTGAAATAATTGTTATTAAGTTTAATAAATAATAAAAAAATCCATAAATGTAAACTCTGTTTCAAACTTTTAAATAAAGTTTTTTATACTGACGAAAAGCATTAAATTCTTTCATTATTTAATTGGTCCTTTTTCAAGTTGATTTTGCACAATTTGCTTAATAACAATTTTTCTTTTGGCGCTTGCTTTTTCTCAAAGAGCATCAATAGTTATAATTAGTTCTTCTTCGCTAATAATCCCTTGAGCTTCTTTAACAAGTAAATGTTCCATTGTGTTATAGACTTTTTTGTATTCTTGATAACGCGAATTATTTTTATAAACTTCAAGCGCAATAGTTAAAATAAAAGAACAAATGATAAAAATTACAAAAACTAAAATTAAATAAAATGAAAACTTAATATCTTTCATATTATCAGCTTCAGTTGTATTAATTCTCACAAGTTTGATTAAAGCATAAATAGCTATGAAAAGTACTGAGATATTTAAAACTGCGATAATAAATGAAATTAAGCGATCAAGAAGCTTGTAAATTCGTAATTTGGTGTGATCCTTTTTAAGCTTTTTATTAATCGTTTTTAATATTGTATTCATAACTAATAAATTATAATAATAATTATGAATAACAAAAATATTAAAATCAATTTTAAGACTTTTTTTAGGGTTTTTACAGATAACCCTGCTTTAATTTGAATTAAAGGAAACTTTGCAGAGCGCCTTGAAAATGGCGAATATTCAAAAAAATGACCACTTGATAAAAGCGGTGTTAAATACTTTGCGAATTATAAAGAGCACCTTGAGGAAGAAGGAGAAAATGAGGATGATGAAGATATTTTTCTTGGTGACTTTATGGATAATGAAGAAGGTGAAAACCTTTCAATAGTTAATAAAGTTGAAAGCGATTCGTTCCAAAAATATGTTGCTTTAGCTAGAGAATTCTACATTAAAAAATACGGATATAAAATAAACGAAATTGCTGATATTTCATCTAAAAATAATGCTGAAGCTAAATGATCTCAAACTAAAGCTGCTATAGAAAATGATGCAATTAAATTAATTTCTAACCCACTTTTTACTTATCAAAAAGCAGTTAATGGAGAAATTTTCGACACTAATGCGGATGCATTTTTTTACGATAAACAGGAGCAAAAAATTGTCTTTTTAAACTACACTTCTTTTGCTAAACCTAAATTCTTTTACAAAGGATTTTTTACCTACAATGTGCTTAGAAAATTAAATTACAATGTAAAACAAATTAGTGTAATTAACATCAATTTCTTTGATAACAATATCACTAAAAATACTACTAAAGATACATGTACTTTCTACGAATCATTTTCAACTTGAAATTCAGCTACTAAAGCAGCCAAGGGTAAGCCAAGAAAAAAAGCCACCGCTGCTACTACTTTAGAAGATGAAGAACTTTTTTATGCACTTAAAAACACTGGCGAATTAAGACTTTTTACTGAAACTGGATCATATTATGAAGGTAATAAATCTCAAGGTTCATTTTTCCAAAGTGCACGCTTTGGAAAAATTTCTCCAAACCCTAAAGAACCAACTGTTATTAAGGCAGATTATAATAAAATTAATTACACTAATTATCAAAAAACAATTATTAATCAGCTTGGTGAAGAAGTTAAAATTAAATTTAAGGATCCAAATTCTTCAAATATAGAAAAAGATGAAAATATATATTTAGATACTTTTGATAAATATTTAGATTGCATTATTAATTCATATTTTGAATTTGGTGATAATTTTAATTATGATGCTATTGCTTACTTTTTCTCAGTTAAAGAAAGCGTTGAACATCTTCCTTATGCAATTGTAGATTTAAGCTATCAAAAGCAATTTAGTGCTCCAAATAACATTGTGCTTCCTAAAAAACTTTTCCTTGATAATCAACTTGAAGTTAATGCAATTAGAAAATACATTTGAGGACCTGATTTTGAGCAAATAAGCTCTAAATTCTTCAAAAATAAATCTTTACAAAACCTCGAATTATATAAAAATGATAAAGAATTTTTTGAAAGAGTTCCTAATTACTTTAACATTCACTTTTTAAATTACATCCGTAATTTACACATTAAAGATAAAAGAGTGATTTGATACGATTATGAAGGATTTTCAAATGTTTTCCCAATTTTAGATCAAAGTTCTTCATATGGTCAAATTGTTAACCAAGTATCAGTTATCGAAACTGTTAATGGAGTTGAAAAAAATGTTGAAAATGTGGTAGTCGATACCAAAAACATTACATTAAAAGATTTAGTAATGCTTATCCAAACTATTTACAGCAATAAAGCTGATTATTATGTAGTATTTAACAAAACATACGAAAATACGCGGAATAAAGAAATTAAAGAGCTTGTAAGACGTGCCTTTAAAGATAATAAAGACCTTGAGTTTATTAATTGATTTAACTCACAATATATAGATGTTAGTGAATTTGCTTCTCACGTGGATCACATTAACAATAACACAATTGACTTAGCTGATTGCTTTAGCCATAATAAACTTGAAAAAAAAGCAATCTTCCATGAATTTCATATTGGAAATAAAGAGGGGTACTTTTTCTTTAAGACCAATGAAAATCATCAAATTGAATTACTTTCAGAATCATACTATGGAATGATTGAAAAAACTGATTTTTTAAAGACAACTTTAATTCATATAAACTTTTTAAAGCACTTTTTCTCAATTAAAAAGATTGAAAAATATATTACTAAAAATCAGTTTCCTTTAAAAACCTTAATTACCCCTTATTCGGAACTTGTTATTCAAAAAGGGACTATGGCAATGGAAGAAGCTATTTTAAGACATGCTCAAATCACTGGTGATAATGTTTGAAAAATGGAAAAAGAACCTGAGCTTAAAAGATACTGCGAAAATGACGTTAGAGCTATGATTATGGTGTATGAATTTTTAATGATGCTAGTTCGCAGTGCAGCTCCTGAAATTGATAAATTCGAATATCAAATTGAAAATGAAAATTTCGAATACATCTACCAAGATGGTAAATTAGATATTGTAACTAAGTAAAGATAAAAAAACCACCTGTAAAAGGTGGTTTTTTTGCAAAGCAAAGAAAGGTAAATAAAATAATAAATATTTTATAAAAACAAAAAGGAGTAAATACATCTAGAAGAAGATCATGATAGATCACAAAGTAAATAAGCATTTGACTTTTTGTAAAAATTATGTCATTGATAAATTATAAGAAATGCTTTGCATGAGTGTAAAAATGTAAATAAATAAAAGGATAAAAGTAACAATGACTATAATATTTGATTTGTAGATAACTAAGAGATTATTGTTTGGTAAAACAAATCAAGGAGTATATTACATAGATGTATAAATTAAAAGTTTATATGATATTAATATATAAAATAAAAATAATAAAAGAAATTAAATAAAGTGATTTTATCAATATTTAATGAATGTTTGAGAACATAAATAGATTTTAAATTTTGTAAATGTAAATGAAAATAAGTTATAAATATAAATATTATATAAATAGATTGAAAAATTTTTTTTGAAAAGAAAAGATTAAGAATAGTTTTGAATTTATTTGAAATCTGGAGGTTTTTACCTCCTATCTAATTTTAATACTTTTTGCGCTTAATTTTTCAATTTTTTCAAAAATTAAGCGCTTTTTGGTAGAAATAGAGGTTATTCGAAAAACATTGTTTTTTTGGTTTAATTATTTGCTTTAGCTAAAATTTCTTTCTTATTTCTTTGCTTTTTAAGATAAATTAAAGTGAAAATAATAATGTGAATCAATATAAAAGTAAAAAGTGAAATTCAGTTAGATACTTTTCAAGGTCCATCAGCTAAAAATGGAAATAGACGGACTAAAATCATTGATACAAGGATAAAAATTGCTACAAAATAAAACATTTTTTCAATTAGAGCAATTTTGCGCACTTTCTTTTGCTGTTCTAAAAGTAAAAGGGTTATAAAAGAGCCGACGTACTGGATTAAATAAGTCATTGTTCCTAGATCAAGGAAGCTATTGAAATAATCTTTTTCAATTTTAACTCCGAGTGCTTTTAAAATTTCAGGAAGCAGCACAAAGAAAGTCATAAAAGTCAAAATGATAATGGTATTAAGTCAAATAGCATTTTTATGCTCGCCATTTTCGTTTTCTAAGGCTATTTTCTTTGGAAGATATCCTTGCTTGGCAAAGTAAGATAAAGTTCTGGAGTAAGCAAGTTGGCTAGTTAATGTGTCTGAAACATTATAAAAAATTAAGAAGATGATAAATAAAATTGAACCATAGTGATGAACTTGAGTGTAAATATTGACAAACTTACCATCAAAAATTGAAATTTTTGTACCTAAAAATAGGACATATCCGATAAAGTAGATGAATAAAACTGTACCAAATAAGATGATAAATACTTTCTTGTAATTTCTAACTTTAGATTCTTTGGCAAAGCTTGGCATAATTTCAATTCCAGAAAAAGCAAACATAAAGCTAAGTGAATTAGAAAGAATTAAGTAGGTATTTACATCTTGATAATGAGTGAAGTTGTAGCTGTAATAATTAAATTTAGTTGCTAAATAAAGCAGAATTGCAAAACCGATAAAAAGAATAATTCATTTAACAATTGCTGCTCCAAAAATTATGAATTTACTTGTTTTAAGTTTCGATGTAGAAACAAAAGCAAGGAAAATGAAAAACATAATTGAAAAAATCCGAACGATTCATAAAACAATATTATTAGATGTTAATGTTTCAGCAGCAGTAACTAAAAAAAGTGGTCCTGATGCTGAAAAAAGAGGATATTGCGCATATTGGTTAAATCCAACGTAAAAAGCAAAACTTTCCTTGCCAGTCTGCTTGGCAAAATACATTGAACCACCATCTTCTTCATGGAAATTATTAGATAACCGAGTAAAAACTAAAGCTGTGGCTATAGCCACAAATAATGTTAATGAAATAACTAAAATTCCTCATGGTCCTAAATTAACAATTTTCATGATTGTGGCTATAAAACCAAAACCAACCATGTAGTTAACTAATAAAGCCGCAAGAGATATGGAGTTAAATTTCTTCTTCATAGATCCTTTCTAGGCTTAGCAATAAAAAAGCGAGCATTTAGCTAGCGATTTTACTTTAAATTTTGTTGATCTCAACAATGGTATCATTTGGTTTACCTTGAAAAGTCTCAACAACTTTAAATGAAACAATATCATTTAAGTTAAAACGAGTGTTTTTATAAATTCTTTTTGAATTAGTCTTTTTAAGAAGGTATTGACGAACCGTCATTTCTTCTTCATCTTCACTAAGAAGCTCTAAATCGATTTCCAGTTGTTTGAATACATCGTAAATATAGGCACTAACAACTACTCTTGATTTTTGAAGTGAAATTTCGTAAATTTCTTCTTCATCATCGTATTCATCATAAATTTCACCAATGATTTCTTCAATAATATCTTCCATTGTGATAATTCCAATGGTATCAACTTTGTTATTACTTTGGGTAACAAAAGCCATTTGTGCTCGAGCTAAACGCATTTTTTCTAAAGCTGAAGAAAGAATTGAGTTAGCTGAAATTAAAGGTACTGTTTTTAAATAATTAATGACTTTTCCTTTTTGAAGGTGGAAAATGTCTTTAATAAGAACAATTCCAATTAATTGTCCATTTTTCATCACCGGAAGGCGAGAATAATTGGTTTCTTTAAATACTTCTAGGGCTTTTGATATATTATCTTTATAATCCAAATACACAACATCTTTTAAACGGATGTAGTGCTGTGAGACTTTAGTTGAATCAAGATCAAGTGCTTTTTGAGCTAAAATGCTCTCTCCAGTTTGAAGCACTCCTTCACTTTGAGCTAAATCTAAAATACTTTTAAGTTGATCTTCAGAGTGAGTTACATAAACTTTTTTACCAAGCTTACTAATTGGGTAAGTTAGAACATAAAAAAGTCAAAACGTCCCTTCAATAAAATAGCAAAATATTTTTAAAAAACGCATTGGATTATTTTTTGCAAGTAATTTTGGTGCAATTTCACCAAAGATTACTAAAATAGGAGTTACTACTGCAGTAGAAATAATAACAATTAAAACTTCATTTTGGGACAAAATGCTTCCAAGAAGTGCGCTAGTTAAGGTAGCTGAAGCCACATTAACAATATTATTTCCAATTAAAATAGCACTTAAAAGCTGGTTGTATCTTTCAAGTTGTTTATAAATAAGTTTAGCTCCACGCTCTTTGTTTTGAACCATTTCACGAACGTGTGCTTTTGAAACTGAGGTATAAGCTGTTTCGCTTCCACTATAAATACTACTTAAAACAAATAAAATTAAAAGTGCCACTAAGAGAATAATTTGAATAGTCAGGGACATTATTTAATACCTCTAAGTTTGATATTTATTGTGAAAGTATAACTGGGATAACAATCCATTATAAACTCCTTTTATTTAATTAATTTTCAGGTTCTGGGTCTTGGAATTTAACATAATTACCAAAGTAATAAAGGTTAGCAATTCCAGGTTGCCCATTTCTGTTTTTAGCAACAGTTAAATTAGTTTTAATAACATTTTGACTATTGTCATTTTCATTGTTTTTATTTGCATCTTTTTTCATTTTTGGCCTACTTAAGAAAATAACAATGTCAGCATCTTGCTCAATAGCTCCAGATTCACGTAGGTCGTGAAGCTGTGGACGATTATCATCACGACTTTCAACGTTCCGCGAAAGCTGACTAAGTGCCATAATTGGAACTTTTAATTCTAAAGCTAAGGTTTTTAAGGTTCTTGAAATAGTTGCAATTTCATTTTGTCTATTTCCAGATGCATCTGGTGCTGAAATAAGTTGAAGGTAGTCAATTACAATGAAATCAAGCTCACCTTTTAAGTTTTTATATAGATGCTTAATTTTTCACACAATATCGTTGATTTTTGATGTAGCAGCATCATCAATATAAATGTTCATATTGTCTAAATATTCAACTTTAGCTTTTTGAAGTGTAGAAAGTTCAACTTCTTGCATATATTTTGGGTTTTGAATTTTTTTAAGATCTACCATTGTTTCAGTTGAACTAATTCTAGCTACAAGTTCGCTAGTAGGCATCTCTAAAGAAATGAAAATGACGTTTCTTTTTCTTTGAAGTGATGAATTAAGCGAAATATTTCTTGCAATATTTAAAGCTAGCGCTGTTTTTCCAATCCCTGGACGAGCAGCTAAAATGATTAATTGTCCTGGTTTGAAACCATTAACATAATTATCAATGCCTCTAAATCCTGAAAGGATACTATCTTCAACAATGTTTGTGTTATTTTTAATTTCAATAATCTTTTCAATAAATTCTGTTGAAGCTTCTTCAAGGGTTAAAAAGTTATTACGATTTAAACTATTAGTGTTGTTTTTGATGAAAAAGTTTTCAAAATCGGTTGTTAATTGCTCAGGTAATAAATCTTTTTCTGAGTGTAATCTTTTTGAATAAGTTAAGATAAATGCTTCTGCTTTTCTCATTTTTTGCAAATCGAGTAAGCGATCTGCATAAGTTAGGAAGTTATTATCATTAGCAAGTCCGCTTGATAAAACAACGTTTAAATAATACTGGCTAAGCTCAGGATATTCTTTAATTGTTTCTTCACGATTGACAAAGTGTGAAATATCTTCATAGTTAAAAGTAACGTTTTTGTTTTTAGTTTTTTGGTGTTCACTTTTAATTAAACTAAAAAGCTGGCGGTTTTTAATGTTGAAGAAAGTATCTTCATTAAAATAATCAATTCCTAAAAGTTGACGATCATCATTAGTGATCATAATGTTAAGCACGTTTCTTTCGAGTTTTTCATCAACATAAATACTGCTTGGATTAGCAACTAAATTGTCATAATCTAGCTCATTAATAGGAGCATTTTTTGGTGAATTTGCTTTCATAATAAGCCTCCTTTCTTTTAAATTATGATTAATTTGGATTTTTATTTTTTAATTTGGTGAATTTTGATATCTACGTAAATTTTAGCCACGATATCTTTGTAAAGTTCTGCTTTAACTTCGTGAAGCCCTTCAGCTACAAAGTCCACTTTTTGAATTGCGTGTTTAGGTAATTTATACCCTTTTTCTACAAGAGTTTTTTCAATATCTTTTCTTGACACTGATCCATGCACATTCAAGTGTCCGTTTTTATCAATAGTAGCTTCTAAAGTAAAGCTTAATCTTTCTTGTTCAAGTTTTTCCTTTAATTCTCTAGCTTCACTTCTGTGTTCATGTTCATTAGCACTAAGTTCATCTAATCTTTTTTCTAAAAGTTTTAAGTTAGTTGGGTTGTAAGCAACTGCGAAACCTTTTTTGATTAAAAAGTTTGTTCCATATCCTGCAGCTACATCAATAATTGTGTTAGCTTTTCCGTCTTTACAATCTTTAATTAAAATTACTTTCATTTTGTTTTCTCCCTATATCGATAATTGCTGTCCGGATGTTATCTACAAATTGTTCAAGTTCTTCATCACTAGTAGCAGCAGCGGTTCCAAAGTGACCACCACCACCAACAGCTTCACAAATAATTTGAACATTGGTATTAACACCACGAGCACTTAATTTGTAGGTTTTAGTTCCTTTAAGTTTTGCAACCACGAAACTAGCGACTCTACCTCTAATTTTTAAAATTTCATTAGCAGCAATGGAAATAACATCATTACTTGCTTCTTGTTCGGTGTAAGTTAAAAAGTAACCTTTTTTAACTTCAACTACATTTTTAAGAATTTGATCAATTAATGCTTGGGTATCTTCATCAATTTTAAGCATCTCACCACTAATTGAACCTTTAGCTCCATGCTTTTCTAAAAAGGCAGCAGCTTCAAAGGCTCTTGTGGTAACTGATTTAGAAAATTGATTGGTATCTAAATAAATTCCATTAAGAAGTACCTGCGCAATTTCGTTACTAAGATTTACCCTATAATCAAGGAACATTGCAATTTCAGTAACAATTTCAGCTGCACTAGATGCTGATGTATCAACATAAATATTGCTATATGAAGCAAAGTCGATACTTTTACCAAGACGGTGATGATCAAAGACAAAAACATTATTTGGATGCACATTTGTTAAAGCTTCTTTATTATCAGTTCTAAATGGATCTGAATTATCTACAAGCACAACTAAAGTAGATGAATCCGTCATTTTATTAGCTTGATTTATATTTCGAATGAAAATATCTTTTGGAAGCTTATTATTTTTCTCTTCAAAAAGTTTTTTAACTGTATCATCAAAGGTGTTATTGCAAATATAAGCGTTTTTACCATAAGCTTTAGCTATTTCATAAATTCCATAACTTGCACCAATTGAATCAAGGTCAGCATTAGCATGTCCATAAATCATTACTTTGCTTATTGAAGTAGATAATAATTTTTTCTCAAGCTCTAAAGCGATATTTTTAATCTTAGTTCTACTGCTATCAGTTAAAATCTCAGTATTTGAACCATAATAAATTGGTTGTGAATTATTTGAATAAATCGTCACTTGATCTCCACCACGACTTTGTGATTGGACCAAAGCTTTTTTAGCTTGTTCAAGTTTTTCTTTTAGTGAGCTCCATCCACGAGCAAAACCTAAACTAAGCGATAATTTGCTAATATCTAAATTATCGACTCTTTCACTAATTCTAGTAAAGATTTCAAAATTAGTTTTTTCAAAATCTTTTAGCGTGACTTCGTTTGTGAAAATAATAAATTTACCATTAGTATATTGACGATAAATGAAGTTGTACTTGTTTGAACATTCTTTAAAAACATCAATAACGATTTTGTTAATGTTAAAAAGTTGCTCTTCAGATAAAATTGATTGATAAAGTTGTAAGTTATCAATTTCAATTTCTCCAATGACAGCTTTTTGTTCTCAAGCTTCGTTTTTAAACGTTTGCTCTGTAGTAATGTCATGAATAACAATAGTACTACTTAAAGGCCAGAACTGAGCTTCATATAAGTTTTTCTTATACTTAAATTGCAACTTAGTTAAATTTAAATTAAACTTATCATTTTTACTTGGATCAATTTTTTGGAAAAAATCACTAATGAAAAATCCAATGTAGTTATCTCCAAATTTATTTTTAATAAAGTTAGAAACTCAAATAATCCGGTACTCAATATCGTAAACAATAATTCCGATATTGTTATTTGTCATAATTTCTTCAATGAAACCATTGAAACTTTTTTTAACTAGCTCTCTTGTACGAGCAAAATTATAGATAAGGAAATAAAGCATCACACCAGTTAGGAAAAAGAATAGAAGAATTCCAATTGCAACTAAAATTCTTACTCAAATTATTTCGGTATTAAAAATAAATACAAAAAGAAGGAGTAAAAGCGTCACAAAACAAGAAAAAGCTGCTAGTGAATACACTCATACTTTTTGTTTCGAGTTCATAAATTCTCCTATTTTAGTTTATTTGTAAATTAATTATTTATATTTTAACATATTCAACACCAGATTTACTTTTTTAGATCGAAAGATAATAAGAAAAACAAGGTTTTTTAATTAGAAATTATTTAATTTAATTTTTACATTTTTACCTCCTTTACATAAGTGATTTTTATTTTCGGAATCGCGTTCTACCACCCAATTGTATATAATTGAAATTGATATAATTAATATAGTTAACTAAAGAATGGATGTCTTATGCAAAAAGAAAAAAATAAATTTAATTTACTATATAAAGATCCGATTGTAAATAACTTCTATATATATATATATATATATATATATAGACAATAGCGAAATAAGTAAAGAAAGGGACATAAATAGTAAAAAAGAACAAAATAAAACATTAAAAATAGATCAATTAAGAAATGGATTAATTTTTCATCACTTAAAAGCTGATTCAGTATTTATTTCTAGCTCAAAATACAACTTTTTAGAAACAAGGAAAATTGTAAAAGACATGATTAAAAGAAAACCAAAATATCTTACTTTTAGCAATTTAACTCCGAAGCTATCTAAAAAGATGATTAATAAATTTGTAAAAACTAATGAATATCAAAAGTTTTACCAAAGACTCTCTACACTAGATAGAAAAGAAATGATAAACTTTGAAAACAATACTGAATATAGAATAGAAAAAGTAAATGATGCTACCTTTGAAATTGCAAAAAACTTTTTAATTGACAATGATTTTTACCCAGATTCTAGAGATAGATGAATTAAAGAATACAAAAAACAAAAAAATAAACTTGGTTTTTTAATGTTTGATAATCAAAAAGTTATTGCTCATGCATGCATTGTATATGAAACAGATGAATATTCAATTTTATGAGGTGTTTTAGTTGATGAAAATTACCGTGGAAAAGGATTAGCTAAAATTATTGTTAGCCATTTATGTTCATACATTTTTCAACAAGACAAAAGTAAGAAGATACTTTTATACTACACAGAAGATAGAATTGGAAACATCTATAAAAACATTGGTTTTGTAGATAAGGCAGAACTATTTAGTCTTGAAAGAATAGAAAAAGAAAGTTCTTATCAAAATAAAAAGAAAACTATTGCTTCTAATTTCAAAAACTTATTTAATAAATTCAAATCTAAAAAAGTTAGTAAAGAAAGTTCTAAAGGAAAAGGTAATGTCAATTTTTTGTTAGAAAATAAGTCTAAATTTATTCTTTCTTACAAAAAGATTGTAGCTGAATCAAAGATATTATTAAACAAATTTAAATACCAATTAAATGACTTAGAAAAAGATAAATTTATAGCATTTGTAAATGAATTTATCATCGATAATTTCATTAATTTATATAACGAAGAAAATACCTTTTTCCAAAGAAAAATAGATTTAAAAGATTTTGATGCACAAAATTATGATAAGTTAATTCAAGAATTAATAACATTTTTAAATATCGATTCTGTTTTCTTTTTTTCACCACCAAATAAAATGCTTTTTAATATGTATGTTTTCGTAAGTGTTTATTCAAAAATATATAAAACAAAAGATAAATATACTGAAGAAATATACAAATTTCTAGATAAAGACACCAGAGAATTTTTTGATTTTATTAATAGCTGCACAAATGACTTTGAACAAAAATTACTACAAGCAGAAAATGAAGACAAAAATAAAACTGAAAACAACTTTATTGATAGATATGTGGCAACTAAAATTCAATTAAATTATGATTTATTACTCAATTATCATTGAATGAAATATGTTACAGGTTGATTTGATAATTCAGATGGAAGTAATAATTTAGATTTAGTAAAGCATCCTGAATTTCCAAAATTCCCTTTTTATAATGATCCATTTCAATATAAATTAGAAAATTGCGAATTAAATGAACTTAAAATAGATGAAAAGTTTGGATATTTTGACAAATATTTGATTACATATGAATCAATTGTTGAAAGTGATGTTGTTCCATTCAAAGAAAAAGTTAATTTTGATAAAAGCAAAATAAATGATCAAATTGAACAATTAAATTATGCAATGAATGAGCCAGATATCGAAAATATAGCTATAGTTGGTGAGTTTTCGTCAGGGAAAACAAGTTTGATCAAAAATTATGTTGAAAATGATAAAAAATCTAGCAAAAATACTATTTGAATTGATTGAAGTAGTAATGATACAGAAAACTTGAAATTAGAAGATAACATTGCAAAACAAATAATTTACCAAATACCATTGAAAAAACAAGATCAATCCAAAATTAAGGTAAAAAGAAAAGTTTCTGAACTATTTAAAATCGCCGCAGGTTTTATTTTAGCAATGTTAACTTGCGTGTTTATTGCTTTTTTTAGTAACAAGGAAGTAGTGAATTATTGAAATAATAATAAAATATATCTTGTTGTTTTCCTTTCCTTTTTTGTACTGCTTTTTACAATTATTTTTTATTCAATTACAAAATTGGTAATTAACAATTTTTGAAGAATTAAAAAGATTTCAATTAAAGGTAACACAACAGAACTCGAACAAAACAATAGTTTTCTAGGCAAAAATATTGATGATTTAATTTTCATCATCAATAATGCTGGAATCAAATATATCATTTTTGACAATGTAAAAATTGATGATGATTGAGAAGGTGCTTTAAAAACTTTAAATTCACTTAAAGAAATGATCTTTTTGATTAACAAAAATAAAGCTCAATTAAATCCTAAAAAGCAAAATGAAAAAGCTACTTTTGTTTATTGTATTGAGATGAATAAAAATGTAAATAAATTAAATAAGATTTTTGACTATCAAATAAGATTAAATTCAGGTTTGGATGAAAGCGTGATCGAAAAAACAGTTGATAATATTCAAAAATCAATATCTACAATTAGTGGAACCAATATTATTGAATCTGGATTCCCAGATTATAGATTTATTCAAAAAGATTTCTTAAATAAAAGACTTAGAAAATACTTTTCATTTATCTCGAATTGAAAAACACTTAAAAACATTCAATATCAAGTAATTAATTACGACTTAATAAGTAAAAACAAATTTATCGAAGATTTAACTAAAGAAATTGAAAACTCAATTTCAAAATTAGAAAACTATGGCTTTTACAATCAGTTTAAAAAAATATTTTCACAAATGACTATAGGTGCTAAAGCAATAGAAATTGATAAATGAGAAAAGTTAAAAAACGAACTTAAGAAATGTGTAGAACCAAATTGTCAATATTGCGCTAAATTCTATAATAAATATTATGCTATACTAAAATTCAAAGATTCTGACTCACTTAAAAAAGTATTAGCTGTAGAAAACAATTCTTGTGAAGATTATTTTAAAAATGACTTTCTTTTCAATTACCTTTCCGATTATTTTTTATTCAATTTAAATGAAAATGGTTTTATAGACAATAACAAAAGAATCGAGATTATTCAAAAATCTCAAATTAGATTCCAATCTCTAATCAATTTTTTAGGTTTTGTTGTGTATCAAAACACAAATGATAATAATATAGAATTATTAAACATATTTAAAAAGGTTCAAGAAACAAAGAAAAAAATCGAAAATTATATGTTAAATGATCAGAGTGTAAAAGATACTTTAAACATTCAAATTTGTAAAGAATTTATCAAGCATTTATACACAAAAATAATTGAAATCGAAAATAAACACATTGCCATCTCTAAAAATAGTTCAAGATATTACTATTTGCTTTACATTCTACAAAATCAAGAAGAAAAACTCATCAATAGCGACGAAGTATACGTAATAGTTGAAAAAATAAGACAAAAAATTATTGCTGAATATGTAAAAAGACATCCAATTTTCCACATCAAAAAATTTGTTAAATTAAAAAACGAAACAAAAACGCCTAGAATAAACAAAAAGAATACGAATAATAAAATTATTGAAGAGTTATTAAGCAACGAACAAATAAGTGCAAAATTAAAAGAAAATGTTAATCCTTCTGATTTAGTTTTGGATAATAAAAAGTTATCAAAATGTCACTTAATAGAGCATATAAATATCAAAAATAAAAATTTTTCTTTAAATGGTTCTTCGTTTATAAATTCAAATCTAGATTGTTATTTTATTGAAGAAAAAGATATCGAAAACTTGATTGATGTTTTATTAAAACAAACAAATTTCAAAGGTGAAATTGATAAAAAGTACCTAAATACATCATCATTTACATCTCTTTATAACTCTATAAATGAGTTTAGAACCATAGAATTTGGGTTAAACGCTGAGGAAATAAAAATTAGTAAATATCTTAGTCAACTAATTTGTGCAAAAGATTCTAAGTTAAGCTCTAAAATTAAAAGAAAACGTAAAAAAAGAGAAATAAACAAAAAATAGTATGAAAATTAAAATATAGAGAGTAAAAATGAAAGATAAAAAGCAAATTGTTCATAGCTTTGCAAAGAAATTAAGCTACCTTTCAATGGAACGAATTTACGATATTTTCGCAAATTTAAGTAATATTTTTGAATTTACTGAAAACCATGCAGAAAACGATCATATGCACAATCAAGAAGTGTATGTTGAAGATTTTCAAAACATGAAAAAAGTAAAATTGACTCATCCATATAACAGCTTTGTTTTGTTAAACAAAAATGCTAAATCAGTGGATAGATTTGAAGGTTTATCTTATGAAGATCAAGAAAGTCATAAGTTACCTTTCCTTATTCCTAATGGATTTAAAATTGATAGAACTTTAGGAATGGAACCAGCAACTCGTTATTACACAGATGTTTTAGTTTCAAGAAATCAATTCAAGGAAATGACAAATAGATGAAAATCAAATGCACATGAACATGAATCAAAAGGACTTTACAAATTAAGATTTGAAATCAAAGAACCAATTCAAATCGATGAAAACATGATTAAAAACCTTGAATGTTTACACTATTCAGAAGAGAACTTTTGTTACCCAACATGTGCTGATGAATTTGACCCAATTTATTCAGAAGAACAATTAATTGGAATGGGGCACCCACAACATTTTTCAGGTTTCCTTTTAAATTCAGGTGTGAAACCTTCGATGTTTGTTTGCTTAAAAGAACACAATGATCAAAACATTTATCACCCAACACCAATTAGTAAAGAAGAAACTGTTGAAGCTATTGAAAAAATGCTTGATAATATTTATCTTGAAAATGAAAACTCTGAAACTTTATTATTACTTGAGAAAAATTTAAATAGCATTATTGAAATAATACAAAAAGAAGAGCAATAATTATTAATGGCATTAAAAAACGAATAACCTTACAAAATAGGGTTATTCGTTTTATTTTGCGTTTCCAGCATTCTAATTAGTAGTTAGTTCTAACATCTGAATAATTGATAATACCATCTTCAAAAGAAGGAAGTTCTAAATAGTTTTGAATTAATATTTTCTCAAAAGTTTTTTCGCTAAGAGCATTATTTAAAATTACCGGAATATTAAAATGATTGTTAAAAGCATTTATTATTTTAATTTGCTCATATGTTGTTTTGGTGTTTAAATAGCTTAAAAATTCTTCTAAATTCGAAGCGCTTATGAACTTTTGAATCGCTTCATCGCTCGCTAAATCTAAAAAATAGCTAAAGCTTTTTAAAGAATGAAAATCATCTCAAACCACTTTAAAAAAGCTATCAAGTGAATTGTTTAAATAAGAAATATGGGCTTTTTGGAAAAAGTAAGTTTTATTTTGATCATATTTTTCAATTTGCACATTTAAATCAAAATTTTCATTTAAGATGTTTTTATATCTTTCAAGAAGCCGCTTATCTTTCTCTGAAAAGTTATCTAAAAAAGGTATAGTGAAGCTAATTTTTGCACCTGGATGAGATAATTTAAATTTACTTATCATAGAAGCGATAATCTCTTTTAATCCTTTGAAATTAGCACTTCTAAGTTGCTTGTTTAAATCAAGAATGTTATCTTTTTGATAATACACTTCTTTTTCAATAAAATAGTTGCTTTCAAAATTCTCAAAACTAGTTAAAGTCGATAAATAATAAGCAGATGAAAGCGAGTCAAAATTATTGTTTTGTTGATCAATCCCTTGTAACTTCATACTTGCAAGTGGAGCTACATTTCAATAATAATTACTATCATTTAGTTTAGCAATTGTATATGGGTTTAAAAGCATTGATAAAGCTTTTTCAAAATTAAATAATTCCTTTTTAGTTAAAGAATTTATGAAGTTTGCAAAATCATTACTGAAAGCATTATTTGGCTTATCACTCTGCAATTCGCTATTATAAGTTCATTTGAAAATTGCATCTTTGCTATTAAATGAAACAACTTCGTTATATCCATAAATATCCGAATATTTAAGTACATTTTCTTGTTGTTTTGAATTTAAAGTGTTGTAATTAAGTATTGAAATTAAATTTTGACGGTAGGCTCTAAGCGATTGAATTCTGAAGGTTTCTTC